>NZ_PDDM01000006.1 GCF_002914585.1 Pseudanabaena sp. BC1403 | reverse complement strand
CTATGCTGTAAGCTGCTGTCATTTTCGTTTCTTTTTCTGTCTCTTCTGTTTCAATTTTATGTCCTATCTTAACCTTACTTTGCTATATAAGACCCAAACGAGTAATGGCGATGCTTCGCATCGCCATTACTCGTTTGGGTCAATCTTCCATTGCCATAGTTTAGAAAAGCCCATAAATGGGCAAACTTGAAAACATTGGCTACAGAAATCATAAATCCTGAAAAGATATTGATATCTGTAACTCAATTCATAATCTTAAAAAGCTTCAAAAACTCTAGTAAGCTCCAAATCCAGACAAAACCTTGGGAACGGTCATCAACAATATTTTCAAATCTGACCACAAAGTCCAGCCACGAAGATAAGTTAAATCGCAATCAGTAACTGCATCTAGATCAAGCATTGTTGAACGAGCGCTAACTTGCCAAGCCCCTGTTACGCCTGGCAATGAGTTCAGTCTTCTTTTGCGATCGCCATTAATACGCAAAGCATCATACAAAGCCCAAGGACGTGGCCCAACCAGACTCATTTCGCCGCGCAAAACATTGAAGAGTTGAGGAAGTTCATCAAGACTATACTTACGCATCCAACGACCAACATTAGTAATCCTTGGATCAGCTTCACACTTATGAAGTCCAGTTTGACCACTCATCACCAAATGATGCAATTTGTCAGCATCGGTAATCATGGTACGAAATTTAATAATTCTAAATAATTTACCGTTTTCACCAATACGCCATTGATGAAAAAATATTGAACCACTTGAGCTACTAGCAATAATCATAGCTAATGAAATCATAACTGGACTAAGAATTAAGAGAATTAGCAAAGCTGCTAACCAATCCAAAGCCCGTTTTGCGTTCCAAGTAATTGGATTATTCCTTTGCGGTAGCTCATTTGTATGAGGCAAGTTCAAATATACGGTTTTCTCAGATCTATAACAGACATCAGCTAATTCCTTGAGTTTAGCTTCTCCAATTTCAGGCTCAACCCTAATTAATTTAACTGTAGACTCGCTATAGTCAGCAGATATTTTATTAAGAATAGTAGATTTATACATACTCAAAAGTGTGTAAAAGAATAAATCTATAGAGATTTTGATTTGCTTAGATTTGAATGTTAAATTAGACATATAAGAAATTGATTTTGGGTGAACAGCCAGTTCATTTATTTGCACTTTACTTACAATAAAACCAGTCATTTCTGCCCTCTTTACTACTTCTAAGTCTTTACAATATCAACTGACTCAGCTTAGATCTCAAGAATTTAATTTTAATAACATATAACTGAATTTCATGTCATTAACTTTGAAGGTATGTACTATTCTTGATATATATACTTATCTATCAATTCCATTTACATAGCAACTGCTAGAAGTTAGCAAAAGGTCATATCAAAAGTTAT
The DNA here is from genome assembly GCF_002914585.1 of Pseudanabaena sp. BC1403. Classification (NCBI taxonomy): domain Bacteria; kingdom Bacillati; phylum Cyanobacteriota; class Cyanophyceae; order Pseudanabaenales; family Pseudanabaenaceae; genus Pseudanabaena; species Pseudanabaena sp. BC1403. The sequence goes on along the minus strand of NZ_PDDM01000006.1, from coordinate 220,904 downwards.
ATAAAAGTTATATTCTTGGTTTGCATTTTGTAGAGTCTTCAAACATGTATAGCGATTTTCCTATCTAGTGCAGTATGGGGCTGTTACCTCGCCTTTGGCTGAGAAACAGCCATCTGTACCTCGCTTGTTTCAAAATTGCTATAGCTATCATTTCTCTGATGGGCATTTTGAGAATTGGCAATAGCAACCCTAAACGAAAAGGGACTGCCCCTTCGAGGCAGTCCCTTTTCGTTTAAAACAACTTAAATAACAATACACAAATGGCGTAGCCATTTTGTGTGTTTAAAACCCAGTAAGGGTAATGATTTGAGAAGCTTTTATCTTTTGGGATTTAAGTTTTAACTTTTGAGAAGATCATCCTCATCAATGCCAACTGGGTTGTAACTATGCGGCAACTCTTTAACTGCGTTAGCAATCACTCCGATTAAATTCAGCTTTTGGAGAATAGAGATAGATTGAGAGAATTCACCACGAGTAATTCGATCAATCCGAGCCACTGAAACCACACCGCCACAACAAGAAGCTATTTGAATTGTATCGACTGTGCCGAGAATCGGAGGTGAGTCAATAATAACAAGGTCATAATCCTGCTCAAAACTGGAGATCAACTTTTGCATCCATTCGGAACTAAGCAAAGTGACGGAATCACTAGGAATTGGACCGGCTGTAAGAATATCGATAGCTGAGTTGGATGATTGGATCACATCTTGGCTATCTACAGTGCCTTTACTAGAAAGTAATGTTGATAGACCTCTTTCATTAGGTAAATTAAGCTTCTTATGTAACGATGGCGATCGCATATCTGCGTCAATTAACAGGACTCGTTTGTTCAATCGTGCAGCACAAGTGGCAAGCCCAAGAGCAATAGTGGATTTACCCTCGCCAGGAAGAGCTGAGGTAATTACTAGCGATCGAATACTTATTTCTTGAGAAAAACTATTGAGCTGAATATTTTTATAAATTACATCCAAACCTTCCCGAAAAGGAACCCATTGAACTATCTCTACAGTAAGAGGCGAAACAGATTGCCCTTTCAGAAACTGTGGGAGAAAGCCAGAGCTTGCCTCTTCATTCTGCAAATATTGGGGAGTCATACCCAGCAAGGATAGAGAAGCAATTTGCTGCTCCAAATCATTATAGGTATGCATCGTATCGTCTTGCATATCCCTAACAAAAGCAGCCATACCGCCAATAAATAATCCTGCGACGACACCCAGCAATAAGTTTCGGCGGAGTGAATCTGCAGCATCATTAGAACCAAGACTTGGTTCCTCAACAACTTGCCAATCAAAGCCACCACGAGTAATCTCTAGACTTAGATCTTGCCGATTTTTGAGCAATGTTTGCAATGTGTCTTGCTGAACCTTCAGTTTAGGTATTAAGGTTTCGTATTCACCGAGTAATTTAGGTAAGCGCTTAATCTCAGCTTGTAGATCTTGCTCTTGAGATTCCAAAGAATCCAGTCGAGATTGAGATAATGTAATTTGAGTTTGGGTTTCTGCGATTTGACTTGCTAAAGTTATATCAATACTACTTAGCTGATCAACATTCCATTTAGGAGAGCTGGATAAATTAGAATCTCCTAAAATACTTCTTCTTTCTTCTTCAAGACTATTCTGCTGTTGCCTAAAACGTAACTCAAGGGCTTCAACAATAGGACTAGCAGATTGAAATCTAGCTTTTTCGCGATTTAGAGCAACTTCTATACTTTGCATTTCTATGACGAGTGCTTGATATCGTGGCGACTGATTTAAACGTGTAAGTAATACAGCGTCCTGTGAAGACAGGTTGAGTTTTTGTTGTAGAGATTCTAGACGAGTGACTGCTTGATCATATTCTAATTTAGCAGTGCGTTTTTGTTGCTCAATCCCACTCAATGCTGCTGTAACTTCTGTTACTCGCTGAGTCACATCAAACAGATTGTTCTTACGCCGAAATGCTTCGATTGATTCAGAAACTTCAGAGATGCTTTGACGTACAGTGGAAACTTGCTCATCTATACCTGCTAATCCCTTCTGTAAGCGCTTTTCTTGCTGCTCTCGATTGTAATCGGTATACACTTTTTGAAAAGCCCTTAAAACCTCTCTAGTTTTTACAGGATCTAAGGCAGTATATTGGATTTCAATAATTTTGGTTGGTTCTTGTTTATCTCCCAGCATACCAATTTTTAAAGATTGAAGATCCGTACCAGTAATACCAGGATATTTATCGTTTAGTAAAGTAGCAGCTTTTTGAAATAATGAAGAGCTTTTCAGCAATTGTAGTTGTGTCGCATAGTCAATCTGGACAGTTGAGTCAAGATTTAAGGTTGAGTTTCCAGCAGCTTTGGAGTCAGTTTTATAAGTTGATTCAACCAACAAGCGCATGATACTAGTGTATTTAGGCTTAGAGATAATGTTTATAGAAACAGCAATTACTAGTCCTATACATAGACCACCCAAAAACCAAAAGCGCCTACGGGAGATAACTGCAAAGATTTTCCCGTAACCTGGATCTTGCTCAGCGAGAACTGGAGCTGTTGGATTAGCCGCATTGATACTCATAGTTTTCCACTCTTATAGTTCCAGTACTAAAAACTCTTCTGTTAAGTTATTTCTTGATTCCTCTGCTGGTACAAATTTCCTCTACAATCTGATCCACCTTTTTGAAGAATACCGACTCGGAAAAATTAGAGATTGCATGTTCTCGGATTTTGGCATAGTTCCAGTCTACTTTTTTTGCTTTGATTATGGCATTTTTCAAAGATTCGGCAGTTTGTTGCTCAAACAAAATACCCGTAAGCCCAGAGACTTGTGTGTCCATGACTCCACCAGCACCATAAGCAATTACAGGTGTACCGCTAGCATTGGCTTCAATGGGGACAAGCCCATAATCTTCTAAAGCGGCAACAATTACAAATTGTGCCTTTGACATTAGATTACACCGATCGCGATCATTAACATGACCAAGAAATTGAATATTTGGACGCGCTCTTGTTCGCAATTGTTTCGATTCAGGTCCTTCTCCTGTGATAAGGAGCGGAATATCTAAGCTGTTAAACGCATCGATAATTATATCAAGGCGTTTGTAACTAAGATGCCGCGAGGAGACAAGACAGTAATCATCTTTTTGATCTGAAAAAGTAAACCTACAATCATCAATTGGATAATTTACAACTACAGCGTCTTTTTTATAGGTTTCTTGAATCCTCTTGGCAACTGTAGTGGAATTAGCGATGTAATAATCTGGTGATTGCGCGTAAAAAATGTCTTGTTGACGCATTCTTTGAAAAACGGTCTCAATGAGAGGCTTTAAAAAGCTATACGCACCATATTCTCTCAAGTAAGTATTGGTGTCCCACAGGAACCTAGTAATGTTGTGGCAAAAGCAAATATGCACCGCATCAGAGCGCTTTTGGACTCCTTTAGCAAAGCTTGCACTGCTGCTAAGGATTACATCGTATTGCTGAAGATTGAGCGCATTAAATGCGCTGTAATAAAATGGTGCAAACAGACGAAAGTATTTACGAGTTGCAGGAATCTTTTGTAAAAATGTAGTGTGAACTACGCGATCGCCTAAATCAATGGTGTTTTTGCGATCGTGAACAGAAGTATAGAGGTCTGCTTCTGGGAAATGCTTGCACAAAAGTTCAAATACCCTTTCAGCACCACCCCGTTGTGTAAGATAGTCATGCACTAGAGCAATTTTCATTTGATTTTAATGGGACTGACTAGGGTTACTAATTTGAAAAAGCAATATTCCCACAATTCTCATTATCAAAACCAATTTTGGGGTGTGCATCACAGTAAGAGCGGCACACCCCAAAATTGGTTTCATAATTAGAGTTGCTAGTAATATGCATAACAAAATACAACAAAGCATAAAACGTCTTAGAATGACAAGAGAGAAGTTATATAAAAGTTATATTTATATCTTTAAGGCGCATCTATGACGGCTGATGAGGCGGTGACATTTATAGAGTTGTCGTTAAAAGAGCGCAGTCTGACTCGAGTTGAGCAGTCTGTCTTTCTTGGGGTATGGCAAGGTTTGTCTTATTCTGAGATTGCTAAGCAGACTGGCTATGATGCAGGTTACATAAAACTAGTCAGCCATAAGCTTTGGCATTTATTAACGGAGACTTTTGGCGAAAAAATAACCAAAAGTACGGTGCAAAATGTAATTCGCCGTCAAATACAAAAAAAACAATCTGATTCTCCAACGACTGCCCCCAACTTACAGGCTTCGTCAAGCAGCAATCAAGACTGGGGTGAGGTCGTCGATGTCACTTTCTTTTATGGTCGTAAACCTGAGCTAGATATCCTAGAAGAATGGATAGATCACGATCGCTGCCGATTGATAGCACTTTTGGGCATGGGTGGTTTGGGCAAAACGGCTCTGTCTGTGAAGTTAGCACAGCAATTGCAAGATAAATTTGACTTTGTGGTGTGGCGATCGCTAAATAATGCCAAAACACCAAGCGAAATGTTGGCTGCTGTGATCCATTTCTTGTCTCAGCAGAGAGAAACTCCCGACACCACTGATACCAATGCCTTAATTTCACGATTAATGGAATACTTACAGCGATATCGTTGTTTGTTAGTGTTGGACAATTTTGAATCAGTCTTGAGAGATGAGGCACAAGCTGGAGCGTACCGCAAGGATTATGAAGGTTATGGCGCTCTGTTAAGAAGAATTGGGGAGGTCGCCCATAAGAGTTGCGTGGTGATTACTAGCCGAGAGATGCCTGAAGAAGTCGCAACTTTAGAGGGAGATATTTTACCTGTGAGAGCCATGCTGCTGAATGGATTAGATGAATCCGCAGCAGAACATGTCCTCGAAGCTAAGGGGATTAAAGCTTTGGCGGGCGATTTGCATCGGTTAGTGGACTGGTATCGTGGTAATCCCCTAGCGCTAAAGATCGCCGCAACTTCGATTAAGGATCTTTATTCGGGTAGTATTAATCGGTTTTTAGAGCAAAAGACGATTATTTTTAGTGGGATTGGAAATCTGATTGAGCAGCAGTATCAAAGACTTACTGCCCATGAGAAACAAATTATGATCTGGTTAGCAATTAATCGTGAGCCAGTTCAGCCAAATGAACTACGCTCAGATATTGTGCCAACGATTGAGCAAAATCATCTAATGATGTCTTTGCGATCGCTAAAGAGACGTTCGTTGGTAGAACATACAGCCGCAGGATTTACACAGCAACCTGTAGTTATGGAGTTTGTCACCAACTTATTGATTGAACAAATTTATCAAGAAATCACTCAAGAGCATCCTCTCGGCATTTTACCAAGTATCCAATTAAAGCTAAATCGGCAACTTTTCTATTTGCGCCACTATGCGTTGATCAAAGCAACCACCAAGGACTATGTTCGCCAAAGTCAAATCCGTTTGATTTTAGAACCTCTTGCTACCAAGCTTTTAGGACGTTTGGGCAGCAAACAAATGGTGGCTAAAGAGCTATTACAGAGCCTTGAAGAGTTACGCAGACGCGAACTACGCCCTGAAGGTGAACTTAAATCAACTTTTGGCTATGGTGGCGGCAATATAATTAATTTGTTATGCAATCTTGGCATTGATTTAACAGGAATTGACTTTTCTTATTTAGCCATTCGTCAGGCTTACTTGTCTGAAGTCAAATTACATCGGGTTAACTTTTCTCAAACTGCTGTCATTAAATCGGTATTTGCGGAGGTAATTGGTGGTGTGCTGTCAGTAGCTTTTAGTGCTAATGGCAAATTATTAGCGATCGGAGATACTAAAGGCGATATTCATCTTTGGCAAGTCAGTGATGGTAAGCCAATACTTACTTATCGAGGGCATAAAGGATGGGTGGTTTCTGTCGCTTTCAATCCTGAAGGAACAGTTTTAGCAAGCAGTAGTGTTGATCAATCGATCAAATTATGGGATGTCTCAACAGGTGATTGCCTGAATACTCTGCAAGGATATATTGGTGCAGTGATGTCAGTCGCCTTCAGCCCCGATGGCATAACCTTGGCTAGCGGCCATGCCGATCGCACGGTAAGACTATGGAGATCGGGGCAAGCTATTAAAATTTTGCATGGTCACGAAGATATTGTTGAAGCTGTTGCTTTTAGCTCAAAAGGGAATCTACTAGCAAGTAGTAGTGATGATTGCACTGTAAGACTGTGGGACATTGATACTAGTGAATGTTTGCAAATATTTGAAGGACATGAAGATATCGTCTGGTCGATCGCCTTTAGTCACAACGGCAATGTACTAGCTAGTGGTAGTGAAGACAAAACCATTCGACTATGGAATGTGGAAACTAGTAATTGCATAAAAACCTTAACAGGGCACACCCATACTGTTTTTGCTGTGAGTTTTAGCCATGATGGTTCAACACTTGCCACGGGAAGTGGCGATCGCACAATCCGTCTTTGGGATCTGAAGACAGCTCAATGCTTTAAAAGCTTAACTGGGCACAACCATTGGGTGCGTTCAGTTGCCTTTCATCCTGATCGCTTAGTCCTTGCAAGTAGTAGCGGCGATGAAATGGTAAAGCTTTGGGAAATTGATAAAGGTTTATGTATGCGGACTTTTCAAGGTCATACAGGACGATCATGGACAGTCAAAGGTAGCAATCAGAGTGATACCGATATATCAGGCAATATCTCTAATGAGCATCTCCTTAATCTTTGGGAAGTCACATCAGGAAAGCAGTTTCGGATTTTGCAAGGTTATACCAATGCTGTGCGCTCCGTTGTCTTTAACTTAGAGCAAAGCCTGTTAGCTAGTGGTGGTGACGACTCGATTATTCGTCTTTGGGATATCCAATCTGGTCAATGCATCCGAGCTTTGAATGGACATGCAGGGCATGTTTGGCAAGTTGCCTTTAGTCCTATAGGTACATTACTTGCCAGTTGCGCGGAAGACTGCACGATCAAACTATGGGATGTTAGCAGCGGCAATTGCCTAACCACAATTACCGAACATCCTGATTTAGCCCGAACTTTAGTATTTAGCCATGATGGGAAATTGTTGGCGACTGGTGAAACCAGTCGAGTAATTAAACTTAGAGATATTATCACTGGTGAATGTTTACTTATTCTCCAAGGTCATACATCGGCAATCTTGGCAATCGCCTTTAGCGCCGATGATCGTTATTTGATCAGCAGCAGTCGTGATAAAACGGTAAAAATTTGGGATACCCAAACAGGAGAATGCCTCCAAACGCTGGATCAACTTACCTCATTTGCTTCAAATATCACATTTATGCCAATGCAACCCAATATGGTTTTTGGCTGTGGGGAAAGATTTATCTATCGTTGGAATATCAAAAGTGGTGAATTTATCCCTGAATTTATAGGTCACGATGGCAATGTCTTGACAATTGCCGCCGATCCCAAAGGGATGTTGTTGGCAAGTGCTGGCGAAGATGCCCAAATCAATATTTGGAACTGGCAAACTGGTGAAGTGATGGGCACTTTAGTTGGGCATGTTGGCACGATATATGCAGTGTCATTTTCTCCTAATGGCGATCTGATTGCTAGTAGTAGTCGTGATGAAACAGTCAAACTCTGGGATGCTAAAACAGGTAAATGTATCAAAACCTATCGTGAACCACGTCCCTATGAAGGTCTAAATATTGCTGAAGCCACAGGTTTAACTTCTGCCCAAAAAGCTAAGCTACTTGCCCTCGGTGCGATCGAAGAATAATAGATAGTTTCGCGAATCGAGACTATCTATTATTTGATTTGATAACTTGCTCATACACAGATCGCATTTGCGTCGCAATTACTTGCCAATCATAATTTTGCTTGACATAGGTTTGGCATTCTTCCGCACTCGGAATTTTTCGCTGTCCAGACAAGGCTTCGCTAATTCCCTGAGCTAATTGATTGGTTGTGCTACCTTCCAAGACAAGATCGGGAGAAAATGGCAGCAAAATTTCAGGGATACCGCCAATCGGTGTCCCTAATACAGGCGTACCCGCTGCTAAAGATTCAATTACGATTAGTCCAAATCCTTCCAGTGATATTGTTGGCACAATTGATAGTTCTGAGGCACGATAAGCGATCGCAAGGTCTTGATCTGGCACAAATCCTAATAGCTGCACATGATCCTCCAATTGCAATTCTTGAATCTGCGATCGCAGATTTTCGGCGATTGCTCCTTTACCAGCAATGAGTAGTAATACATCAGGATGTTGCTTACGCACCAAGGCGATCGCGGCAATCAAATTCTCCAAACCCATGCGCTGAACTAATCGCCGTACACAGAGGATAATCCTCCGATCCTTTTGCCAGCCTAGTTTTTCTCTCGCTTGAGCGATCGTCAAATCTAGATTGAATTCTGCCGTATCAATTCCCCCACCAACGATAAAAATCTTTTCTAACGGCACATTATAGGTTTTATGTAAAACTTGCCGAAATGATTCTGACAAAACAATAAATCCATTTACCCTTCGATAAACAAGCTTCTCGACTGCCCATTTACCCCAAGTCGATAATCGTCCTCCGCCTTCAGCTTGACTCTCAAGTGCCCAAGGCCCGTGGAAATGCATCACTAAAGGCAATTTGCCTAAGCGATCTAGTAGAGGCAATGTATACAAAGCAAAGTGTGATGCTACCAAATCAAATTCGGAATTCGCTATGGCATGATTAAAGGCTTTTCTCACACCTAGCGATCGCTGCCATGTTGAGCTATTTGTCGAGGCAAATGTCTGCACTTTCCCACCTGAACTTTGGAAAATGCGATCGGAGCCAGCCACCAGACCATTAACCTCAACGCCAACTCTGGGTAGATAGTTTACACAACCGTAATAAACACGAGCTAATCCACCTGCTTCTTCTAAAAACCAGCTTGTACCTAGCTGTAATGTTTTCATAAAAATTTATTAACTATTGACATCTCTACATACAGCAATTCTAAATGGTTTCTAGAAGAGCATAACCTTCGGCTGTAATCTTCCACAAACTTATGGCAATTTGCGACAAGAAGGACATATGTTTTTCATGAAACGCTTTATTTTAGTGACTTTTGTGAAAAAAATATTTTTCGTTTATGGCTATAATCAACGATATTTTGTGATTTTAAAACTCTAAAATCGCTCCTGCCAATTTATTCTCATTACATCAATTTTAGGGATTTACATCTCCTGCGGTACTACAAGTTCCTAAATTGGTTTCATAATGAAAATATATATATAAGGGACTAGCAGTAAAATTGTTCCCTTTATTAAATCCCATCCCCCTAATACTAATTCACAAAAGTGTGACAACACTTCTGTGAATTAGTAACAAAACTCTGTAAGGGTTTTAAAAACACAAATTGGCGTAGCCAATTTGTGTTTTGGTATAATCATTGCTCCAATTTGGATATCTCCCCACATGTCTTATACGATCGCCTCAAATATATGTGAAGGCATAGCCGAATGCGTACCTGCTTGTCCCGTTGCCTGTATCGAACAGGGTGAGGGCGCAAACATTAAGGGAACGATTTGGTTTAAGATTGATGCCTCAATTTGTATCGACTGTGGTGTTTGCTTACAGGTCTGTCCAGTTCAGGGGGCTATTTTGCCAGAAGAGCGCCCTGAGTTAGTAACCTAAGAGAAACGTGTGTTTTCACTATTTTTTCTCCTAGATCTGTAATCGGCGTGATAGTATAACTCCAGTAAAAGCAGGTAAGTAATCAAGAGTAAACACGTTAAGATAACGATGTTTTTCCTGTAGTACACAAGCTCCGAAGAAATGTATCTGTATACTACTTGTTGCATATTTTGCAGGTAGCCATCAGATATATAGCAGCAAGAGGGTCGCAACTGTGATCCTTTTTGCTGTGATCGGTTTAAAGATAAAAGCACTCAAAGAGTGGGCGATCGTCCCACTTTTTTGTTTTTAAAATAGCTTTTTACAGCTTGGCTCTTAAACTCTTACGTCAATAGCAAAGAAACGTTCACACTGTAAGCTCAAATCTTAAATTCTATGAGTCATCCTCTAATTCCGCAAATTTTTCAAATTGCTGAAGAAGTTGCCTCGCCCCTTGGGTTGGAGGTTGTCGATGTTGTATTGCATACCAATAAAAATCCTGTGGTATTGCGGGTCGATATTCGCAATCCTGATCAAAATACGGGGTTAGATGACTGTGAGCGGATGAGTCGATCGCTAGAGCCAACTCTTGATGCGGCCGATTTGATTCCCCATGCCTATGTGCTGGAAATTTCTAGCCCAGGAGCCGAACGTCAATTACAGGGCGATCGCGAATTTGTGGCTTTTCGAGGTTTCATGGTCACCGTTGGTACAACAGTCCTCCATGAAGGTAAACAAAGTTGGAGTGGACATCTCATGTCGCGAAACGAGACACATGTGACGATTAGTATCAAGGGGCGGATTGTCAATATTCCCCGTGAACTTGTTGAGCGTGTTGAATTAACCAAAATGGAATAAATAGAACCTATAGCGTTTAGCAAATGAGTGTGTACTCATTTGCTAAACGAAAGCCAATCACAGAAAAGGTTTGGAGTTGTCATTTTGTCGTAGGCAAAATGACAAACGCTATTGAGAATTGCAATTATTGATTTTTATAGAAGCGAGAAATACTTATGTCATTATTGAATTTACCTGGATTAGGACAAATGGTGGAGGTGATTAGTAAAGAGCGTAATCTCCCCAAACATGCTGTCCAAAATGCTTTGCGTGAAGCTTTGCTCAAGGGATATGAGCGCTTCCGCAAAACCTATCGCTCCGATGGAATCAACTTTGAAGAAGAACATTTTAATAACTTTGATGTAGAACTAGATCTCGAAGGTGAAGGGTTTCGGGTTCTAGCGACGAAGACTATTGTCGATGAGGTTGGTGATGCCGATCATGAGATTGGTTTGTTTGAAGTGCGCGAAGTCGCTCCTGAAGCCCAAGCTGGTGGAACTGTAGTTGTCGATGTGACCCCAGAGCAGGGTGACTTTGGACGTATGGCAGCAATTCAGACAAAACAAGTATTAGCTCAAAAGCTGAGAGATCAACAACGCAAGATCATTCAAGAAGAGTTTCAAGACATTGAAGGAACGGTTTTACAAGGTCGAGTACTGCGTTTTGAAACTACTTCCGTAATTGTCTCGGTCAGTAGTGGATTTGGACAGCCTGAAGTTGAGGCAGAACTCCCAAAACGAGAACAACTTGCGGGCGAAAGACCTTATCGTCCCAATATGACCCTTAAGGTTTATCTTAAAAAGGTTTTTGAAGGTTCGCGGCGTGGTCCTCAGTTATTGGTGTCAAGAGCCGATGCAGGATTAGTCGTGTATCTGTTTGCTAACGAGGTCCCCGAAATTGAAGAGGAAATCGTCCGTATAGTAGCAGTGGCGAGGGAAGCTAATCCTCCATCTTCAGCTGTTGGTCCCCGCACTAAAATTGCTGTAGATACGCTTGAGCGCGATGTTGATCCTGTGGGAGCTTGCATTGGAGCAAGAGGGGCAAGGATTCAAGCAGTAGTTGCTGAGCTACGCGGCGAAAAAATTGATGTGATCAGATGGTCGCCCGATCCTTCGACTTATATTGCCAATTCATTAAGCCCTGCGCGAATCCATGAAGTCCGCTTAATTAATGCCAATGAAAGGATTGCTCATGTGATCGTCCCAGAGGATCAACTAAGTCTTGCGATCGGGAAGGAAGGACAAAATGTACGTTTGGCGGCACGTTTAACTGGCTGGAAAATTGACATTAAGAACTTATCAAAGTACGACTATGAAGATGAAGATCGCAAAGCTCAAGAAAGTATTGCGATGGCAGCGCCTATCCTTGACCAATCTGATCTAGATGATGAAAATGATTATGACAACAATGAAGATTAAAAGTCTACAGATTACATGCCTAAGAAACCATTTAAGAATTAATTTCTGCGGTCAAAAGCTCTAAGAGATCCCCCTCAATCCCCCTTAAAAAGGGGGAAGAATTTAATTCTCCCCCCTTTTTTAAGGGGGGGATCTAGACAATTCTTAAATGGTTTCTAAAGTTGTAAAGTTGCGCCCCGTAGGTAGCAATTCTCATTTTAAAAACTGGTTTTTGGAAAGCCAACCTACGGCTGGCTTTCCAAAAACCAGTTTTGGGTTTTCCAGCGCCTGCGGTGCTGGAAAACCCAAAACTGCTTTCATAATTAGAATTACCGCTCCTTAGGGGCGCAACTTTAAAACTTTGGATAATTTTTGTACAAGTACTTTAGGAGTAAATTAGCTTGGCTCTGAAGCTAAACCGTCGTTGTGTTAGTTGCCAAAGTATTGCTATTCGCGATACTTTTTGGAGGGTGGTACGTGTGCCGATCGCTTCAACAGAGAATAAACCCAACGAGGCTAACGCCAAACATGATCAAGTTCAAAATCAAATTCAACTCGATCATGGCATGGGGAGATCGGCTTATCTTTGCCAAAAATTGGAGTGTTTACAACTAGCCCAAAAGAAAAATCGACTAGGGCGATCGCTCCGCACCCATATTCCACCTGAAATTTTTGACATTCTCAAATCACGTCTCTAAAATCACATTCAATTAGCAATAATCTGCAAAGTTATGACTAAACAAACAATTCTGGTCACGGGTGGCGCAGGCTATATCGGTTCTCATGCAGTCAAAGCACTGCAACAGGTTGGTTATAAGGTGGTGATTTTAGACAATCTCGTCTATGGTCACCAAGATATTGCGGAAACCCTAGGAGCAGAATTGATTATTGGTGACACTAATGATCGCACTTTGCTTGATCGCTTATTTAGTGATCTCCAAATTACCGCTGTTATGCATTTTGCCGCCTATGCTTATGTCGGTGAATCAGTGACACAGCCAGATAAATACTATCGAAACAATGTGGTAGGTACTTTGTCTCTGCTAGAAGCGATGGTTGCAGCCAATATTAAAACCTTTGTTTTTTCATCAACTTGTGCCAGTTATGGCGTACCACAGCAAATCCCCATTACGGAAGATCACCCTCAAGCACCGATTAATCCTTATGGGGCGACCAAGCTGATGGTCGAACGAATTTTACAGGATTTTGATGTCGCCTATGGGCTGAATTCGGTAATTTTTCGATATTTTAACGCCGCAGGAGCCGATCCTGATGGGGCGATCGGAGAGGATCACAATCCTGAAACACATCTGATTCCGTTAATTTTGCAAACGGCTTTGGGTATACGCGAAGCGATTACAGTTTACGGCTCTGATTACCCAACAGCAGACGGGACTTGCATCCGTGACTATATCCATGTAACTGATCTAGCTGAAGCGCATGTACTTGGTTTGCAATATTTACTGAATGGCAACAAGAGCGAAATTTTTAATCTTGGTAATGGCAATGGCTTTTCGGTCAAAGAGGTAATTGATGCAGCGAAGCAAATCACTGGTAAGCCGATTAATGTGGTGATGGGCGATCGTCGTGCAGGAGATCCACCTGCTTTGGTTGGCAGTAGCGAGAAGGCAAGGACAATTTTAAATTGGCAGCCCAAATACGCCGATTTAAATTTGATTTTGCAACATGCATGGCAATGGCACCAAAAGCGTCATGCCTAAAAAATGTAAGGGCAATTCATGAATTGCCCTTACATTTTTGCCAAAGAGTAGATCTCGGTGATCGCTATAGAAGTTTGTCAATTTTTTGAGCTAGTTCAAAGTCAAGAGCGCTGATGCCCCCAGCGTCATGGGTAGTGAGGTCGATTTTGACTTTGTTATAGACATTAAAAAGTTCAGGGTGATGTCCCATCTTGTCAGCCACGATCGCAACTTTACTGATAAAGCCAAAGGCTTCGACGAAATCACGAAACTTAAAGTTTTTTTGTAACTTGTGATCAACAACTGCCCAACCTGCTAACTGTGCGATCGCAGATGAGATTTCGACTTCAGATAATTTTTGAATAGTCATGTCTTTTGGATGAATACAGATAGAGCTCAGCCTATATTCACACAAAAACTAAAAAAGCGGCGACACAAAGTGTCGCCGCTTTTTTAGTTTTTGATTGGTTGGTCTCGATACCACCAAGATAGGATTTGTACCCAATTCCAGCCATTTTGAGCCATTTGTTGGGTCATTTCTTGATCGAGGTGTTGACCATCGGAAACGGGCATATATCCGCCACCCCAGCTAATCCAGTTGCGGGGCAAACGAGCGCGATAGTAGCCCTTAAATCCAGGTCTGAGCATATAGCCTGCGGTTGAGGCGACAGCCTGATCGCTACGACTATGAATTAGGGCGATCGCCTGACCTGTTTGTGAATCAAAGCGATAGAAGCCTTTGTACACTTGATCGCGAGTATCACTCACTAGATCGTATGGAGCTTCACCCCATTTGCGTTGACGCTGGGTATTGACAGCATAGCTACGAGCTGCTACCGCTTGCGCCATTAATGCATCCATATGCCAACTGGCAGGCATTTCACTAGGCACAACGCTACGAAGATATTCTTCAAGGGACAACACATTAACTGCGATCGCCTTGTTATTCCAAGCACGCAATTCGATCTCGCCTGGATAAAGATTGCTGCCGACTTGCACCAATCCATTATTGCTAGGGGTAATCCGATAGGCAGAAGTAAGAGGCAATGTATACCACTTACCAGGATCGAGACGGCGGCTTGACTGTCCTGATGCTTGTAGGGTCGATGGTTGGGTCACAGCTACAGACATTTTGGAGCCATTTTCCTCTTTAACCAAAACCCTCAATAAATTGGCCGCAGCAGCATGAGAGACTCCTGCGACAATTACCAACATTAAGGACAAAATTAGCGTGTACATCCCTTTGGAGAAGTGTTTCATCATTTAGTTAGTCACTTACACCTGTAAGCAAAGAATGTAATTAATTTTGAGTACGAATTAAGGCATTTTAGTTTAGCCTCGGATAACCAGATAGTTTAGCAAAACAATCTGATTTTGATAAACATTATTTCTGCATACTTATAGCAGCTTTTGCCTGAATTTTACCGAGGCAATAACAATTTCTAGAAGTTTGATTCGCTTTCAGGAATTAAAAAACAAACTCAGCAAGGGTTTTGTAATTCAATAATGTACCAAATATAAAACCAGAATTTAGTGGGACGGCTTTGCCGCCCAACCAATTCTGTAAAATCTGGAATGGTACTTTATTTATTACTTTACTTATTACTTTATTGATGCGCTTGTCCATAAGGGCTTTTAATCCTCAGCAGTTCTCATTATAAAAATTGGTTGTTTGAAAGCCCGCCGTTGGCGGGCTTTCAAACAACCAATTTTGGTGTTTCCAGCGCCGAAGGCGCTGGAAACACCAAAATTGGTTTCATAATTAGAATCGCTGTTTAATCCTCAAAATGGCAACGCCATTTTGAGGATTGGTATTAAAGAGGTTGAAAAATATCGCCCAACCGTCCTTTAGTACATAATGGTAATCAGGAAGAGTAAGCGTGCGGTTGCGAAATTTATCTCAAAATTAACGAAAGGCTATTTTGAGTACAAGTTTTGAGGAAAGTCCGGGCTTCCATGAAGATCAGGCTGCTGGATAACGCCCAGTGCGAGCGATCGTGAGGATAGTGCCACAGAAAAATACCGCCCTTTGTAGACATAGCGCGAAGCGCTATGTCTACAAAGGGTAAGGGTGCAAAGGTGTGTTAAGAGCGCACCAGCAGAGTCGTGAGGCTCTGGCTCGGTAAACCCCAGTTGGAAGCAAGGCGAGAGGATGCAAGTGTTGCGATCTTCAGTTGATCTTGTGTCCGTTGCTTACTGTGGTTGTCTAGTGAAAACTAGGCGATCGCAGTTAAGTGTGTGCCGCATGAGGTATTTGGTAACAAATATCCCAGATAGATAACCGCTAAGGCAGTTGTTAAAACTCCTGAAACAGAACCCGGCTTATGTCTTACTCTTCCTATTAAAATTCTCTAAAGACTAGAAATTGCTCAACTTCACGCTGTAAATCTGGTCTTTGTAATAACAGTTTTTATTGTGCTTACGACAAGAATAAAAACTCAAAAACTTACTGGGTTGGATTTTCTAATGCGCACATACTCATTTGAAAATCACTATCTGTTTATATTTTTCAAGTTTTGTGTACTAGGTTGTCAAAAAACAAAAGGCAGATTTTAAGTTTTTTGATTGATATTAACCTTGAAGATCTGGTACATCTAGAATCTATATGAGATCGCTTGAATTGCATCCTTGAAACTGCATTTGTTCTTACGAAACATTTTAACTAGAGTAATTAAACTATGGGAATTGCTCCCAACCATTCATCATTGCTCCCTGAGACGACCCATCGCATATCTCGCAAGTGGTCTGGTAGAGCAGTTATAGGAATTACATTTGTCTGCTTGATCTCAACCCTCAGTATTCGTTTTTACTCTGAGCCACGCTTAGGAATCGGTACGTTTGTCGATCAAGATTTACGGTCGCCAAGAACGATAGCGGCGACTGATATTGAGGCAACTAAACAGGCAAAAGAACTAGCCAAACAACAAGTAGTACCGATCTATCGTAGTAATCCTGAAATAGATACTAATGCCTTAAAGCATCTAGATGAACTCCTGCAAGTAGGCGATAACCTGCGAATATCATCTGGCAACTTACCATACGTCGATCGCAAAATCCTCAGTGATGACGTGCAACGATATCTTAGACGGATTTCTAATCTGGATTGGTCACAGTTACAAGATCGAGCCAATAAACTTGCCGCTAATGTCAATAATCAGGCTGCTATAGCTAGTTTTATTAATAGAGATAAAGAAGCCCCATCCGTAGCATTGGCTGAGCTAACTCTATACAAAATCAATGCTCTTCCCCAAGACTATCAAAAGCTAATCAATACCGTAACTGATATTCGCCAAGCCTATGCAATGACTCAAGAAAATGCAGCAAAAGGGCCAGAGATGTTTCGCGATCGCCTCTTGGAGATGACCAATGAAGAATGGGAGGTCAGTAAGAAAATGACGCGGCAAGCATTGATCGATCTGCAATCCACAGGAATTGTAGCTGGATTACCTGATGATATGCTGCAAAAACGGCTAACAGGCCTAAGCAACTTACCAACAAATGACGAGCATCGAGCAATGTCGATCTCTTTGCTCAAGACTACGGTCAAGCCAAATATGACGATTGACTATGTTGGCACAACTGAAAGGGCAATCAAGGCATCTGAATCAGTTCAGACTCAAAGGATTTCAGTTAAGGTCGGCGATTTAATTGTTAAAGGTGGGGAGAAAATTACTGAGCGGCAATTTGTTATTTTAGATGAACTAAAAATGACGCAAAGACAAGTCAATTTCAATGGCTTGATTTTGATGGTGGCAGCTACAACAATCGGCTTTGGCATATTTGGCTATGCCAATCGACGATGGCAATATTTACTAAAAGTAAAATTACATATCCAAGATCTGTGGGCTCTTGGCATTATCTGTACTGGCAGTGCTCTCGCCGCAGTGACTATGGCTCCCAACTTGATTGTATTCCTGCCATTAGCGAGTATTGGTCTAATCATTGGCAGCTTTTACAGCTCTCGACTTGCGGTCTTGCTTACCTGTCTCACATCAACCTTGCTTGCGATCGCGATTAGCCCTAATTTATTAGCATTCGTACCTATAATCATTGGCGCAATTGTCGCTGCGGCAGTTACTGACCGTCCTCTCACCCGATCGCATCTAGCGGCAACAGGTTTGCTAGTTGGCTTTTTACAAGCGGCTGTATATATTGCGATCGCACTTATTGCAGGCTCGACTCCACCAGTCCTGATCGTGATTACCGCGCTTCAGTACGCATCGGGAGGATTGATTTCTGCGATCGTCGCTCTTGGGGCAATTCCTTATCTAGAGCATATTTCTTACGCATTAACCCCTTTTCGTCTAGCAGAGCTAGCGAACCTCGATCGCCCTTTACTGCGTCGCCTAGTCACAGAAACCCCTGGAACTTTTCAACACACTTTATTTGTAGCAAACCTAGCCGAAGCCGCCGCCCGCGAACTAGGAGCAGATACAGCCTTAGTGCGAACGGGTACGCTTTATCACGATATAGGCAAAACCCTCAGACCTGAATATTTTATAGAAAATCAAATGGGGCAACCTAACCCCCATGATCTACTTAACGATCCTTGGGAAAGCGCCAAAATTGTCAAAGAGCATGTTGCAGGGGGCATCAAACTAGCCCAGAAATATCACCTTCCTGAAATGCTGCAAGCGTTTATTCCAGAGCATCAAGGCACGATCACGATTAGCTATTTTTATTGTCAAGCTCAAAAGAGATCGGATCATGTAGTTGAGGCAGATTTTCGCTATGTCGGACCAATCCCTCAATCTCGCGAGACAGGAATTGTCATGCTAGCTGATGCCTGTGAAGCTGCATTGCGATCGCTTGGTACAGAAACAACCCTCGAAGCGGCTAAAAAACTGCTTATGCGAATTTTTCAAGCTCGATGGGATGATGGTCAACTCAAAGATTGCTCTTTGTCATGGGAAGATTTAGATCGGATTGCACCTGTATTTATTAAGGTTTGGCAAGAGCGCAATCATGGCAGGATTAAATATCCACACCTAGCTGACAAACTTGATCCATCAGGCTCAGCTTTACCCGATCATCTTTGTAAACCAAAAGATTCTGTAACAGCACAAATTCAGACAGCAATATCAAAAACAATTGCTTTGAAGTAAGTATTTTTACAGTGTAAGACTCAAAAGCAAAAAAGGTGCAAAGCACCTTTTTTGCTTTTGAGTCTTAATTTTTTCTACCATCTATAGATAGGAAATTTTGAAAATAAAGAAACCTCAAAATTAGAACGGCGATGCAAAGCGCCGTTCTAATTTTGAGGAGCTATCAAACTAAATACAGAGAGGTTTTTATAGTGCTTTCTGGTTAAACCAACCAATAAATTTTTTGAAAGTGTTACTTTTCAGTACTGTCAAAAAATTTATTGGTTGGTTTATCAAAGTCTCAAACTTTTAAGTAGAAACACTTAGAAGAGACACAAATAGAAACTATCTTTATGTTTTCTTAATTATTAAAACCTTTACCTTGAATCTAGAAATTCCTCAAGAAGATTGTTATGAAAGCATTACAGGAATCAGTTAAGACATTATTAAGTTTATATTTTATTCGGGATCGCTGAAATGCTTCCTATGTCAGGATTAGGACTTGCTTGAGGCTCTATTACTACCCTGCATAATTAAATTAATTAATAAATTGCATTTAATAAATTTTTGGCAAAGCCAAATTTAAGATATATGAACACTTCAGGCAACTCAGTTCCAGCTTGTCGATTGTGTCAGCACTATAATCCTGAAGGAAGAAGGGGCGGTTTTTGCGGAAAATTAGACGTTCCTGTCAATGCTGATTGGGAATCTTGTAGCCTAGCAGCTCATCCCTTTGAGCAATCTTGGCAACCTGCTAATGATTTCAATTCTCTACTTCATGAACCCTTTCATAACACAATCCCCCTAACGCATGAAGAAAGCCTAGAGCTGCAAGAAATTAATATGCGATCGCTCAGCTTTTCAGATTATTAGAATGATTAATTGACTTTTAACTGGAATAAATAATTCATCTACTAAGCCCCAAAATAAAGTTGGATATTCTACTAAATTTATTAATAATTCCAATGTCAAAAACAAGCATTTTAAAGAAATCTAGCAGCACTAAATAGTATGTAGAATAGCGCAACTAAAGAAGGCACTATTCTACATAGAAAACTACAAATGATTGAGAATTACTAATGGTTGTTAATCTAGCAATATTAGCTTTGCTTAGGACATAAGTGACTTACACAAAATAATCGATCCCCAAAATATAGCGGTGAGCGTAGCTCTCCGCTATATTTTGGGGTTTTATAAGGATCATTTTTTTCTTGGAGTTCCCTAAAACCAAAAAGAGTAATAGCGGCGCTTTGCGCCGCTATTACTCTTTTTGGTTTTGTTTTATCCTAACTAACTCAATCATTACTATATTGATCACTATTAATCACCACAAGCAGCTCATAGTAAATTTGCATGTGATAATCTTAATTAATTGAGAATTCACAAGTCTGTGATAGGTAAAAAGTGCTAGCAAGGGTTTGGAGCGCAGCAATCTTAGGTATCGATGCCATCCAAGTGGGTGTAGAGGTAGATGTATCAGGAGGATTGCCTGGAATTACCTTGGTAGGCTTACCTGATACCGCAGTTCAAGAAAGTCGAGAGCGGGTTAAGGCAGCAATCAAAAATGCGGGCTATGCTTTCCCAATGCGAAAGATCGTGATTAACCTCACACCTGCCGACCTGCGTAAAGAAGGACCTATTTTTGATTTACCCATTAGCATTGGTATCCTTGCCGCCTCCGAACAAGTCGATCCGCAGTTATTAGGCGATCACTTGTTCTTAGGGGAAGTTTCCCTTGACGGTTCACTTCGGCCTGTTTCTGGCGTATTACCGATCGCGGCTGCTGCCCAACGGTTAGGAATAATTGGGATTATTGTACCTAAGGAAAACGCTCAAGAAGCAGCCTTAGTTAAAGGCTTAGCTGTATATGGCTTAGAAAGTATTACCGAGGTGGGAGATTTCTTGGCAAATCCTGACAAATATCAGCCAGTAGTTGCCAATCCTGACCTGAAATGGCATGAAAGTGAATTCAAACTAGATCTTAAGGATGTTAAGGGTCAACAACATGCCCGTCGCGCTCTGGAAATCGCCGCCGCAGGTGGGCATAATCTGATTTTTGTTGGTCCCCCTGGCTCTGGCAAAACTCTATTAGCAAGACGCTTACCCAGCATTTTGCCCAATATGAACTTTGATGAAGCTCTAGAAGTGACCAGAATTCATTCTGTGGCTGGCTTGCTAAAGGGTAAAGGAATGATAAGCGATCGCCCATTTCGTAGTCCCCATCACTCTGCTTCTGGCCCCTCTTTGGTTGGTGGCGGTAGTTTCCCTCGTCCTGGTGAGATCACCCTAGCCACAAATGGCATCCTTTTTTTGGACGAGCTGACAGAGTTTAAGAGGGACGTATTGGAATTTTTGAGACAACCATTAGAAGATGGGTTTGTAAGCATTTCCCGCACTCGCCAATCCGTAACCTTCCCAGCCCAGTTTACACTTGTCGCAAGTACAAACCCTTGCCAATGTGGATATTATGGTGATTCTGTGCAGCCTTGCACTTGTACGCCACGTCAACGTGAACAATATTGGGCAAAATTATCGGGCCCGTTAATGGATCGGATCGACTTACAGGTAACGGTGGCAAGATTAAAGCCCGAGGAGATGACTCGATCTGCCGAGGGGGAAAACTCTAGCGCCGTTAAAGAAAGAGTACAAGAATCCCGCAAAATTCAACAAAATAGATTTCAACAGGAACCTAGAGTTAATTGCAATGCGCAAATGCAATCCAGACATTTGCGCCAATGGTGTGCACTAGATAACCCTTCCCGTGACTTATTAGAAGCTGCAATTAAACGTTTAGGTTTATCGGCTCGTGCAACTGATCGAATTCTCAAGGTATCCCGAACGATCGCAGATCTAGCCAATGCCGAAAATATTCAAGTAGTTCATATTGCTGAAGCAGTCCAATACCGCACGCTTGATCGGGTCACTTAGATAATGAGCCTCATTTAGCGTCATCGTTTCGATTTAGGCTTTTAATCTACAAATATAAAAGCAAAAGTCTCACAGTTTGAGGATTTTATTGTTTTGGCTCCCAGAGAGTGCATTGAATAATCCCTAATTCATTTAAGTACCGCACCGCAATTAAATATAAAACCCCAAAATCTGTACCGTCTGCTTAGCGGACGGTACAGATTTTGTCTCTGTTTTGTTAATTATGCCAAGGTACTTATACCAATTCTCAAAATGACTACGCCATTTTGAGAATCCAAAAACCATACTGGGTTTGATTTTTAATTTTCAAAAGTACAGGTGCACTTTTGAAAATTGGTATTATCTTAGAAGATTTAAAAAATTATTTTGATTTTAGTGCGAGAGCAAAGCCCTATACATGCTATTTTGTGTCTTGACTTTAGGCTCGACAATTAATCTCTTTACTGGAGAAGACTAAAATATGAACAGTTTAATAAATAATTAAGCGCTAACTTAGAATTTAAGATAGGTAAAGCCAAAATGCCAATCATATTAACCTTAATATACCTGTTTGGTGATTTGCTAGTGGAAGAGTCCTATCGGGGAATTCATGTATGAGTACAGTTCTGGTGGTTGAAGACAGCGTGACACAACGAGAAATGATTGAGGACTTACTGAAGGGTAGTGGTTTAACCGTTAAGACAGCAGGTGATGGCGTGGAAGCACTAGAGCAAATGCAAGGCAATTGTCCAGACATTGTAGTTATGGACATTGTCATGCCCCGCATGAACGGCTATGAGTTATGCCGTCGAATTAAAACAGATCCCAAAACTGAGCGCGTTCCTGTCGTAATGTGTTCATCTAAAGGTGAAGAATTTGATCGCTATTGGGGGATGAAGCAGGGTGCTGATGCCTATATAGCTAAGCCATTTCAGCCTCAAGAACTAGTTGGCACTGTTAAACAGTTACTGAGAAAAGCTTAAAGGTTTTACAAAGAATGATAAAAGTGTAGACAATTCTTGATTATTTAATGGCTGTTGGTTAACATCAATACTTTAATACTTTCTCAGTATTCTCAATATTTGTATTCTAAAACTTGAAGACATTAAAAATTTGCTATTTTGCAAGGTAGAGATCCTCAAATTATGGTAGGAAACCAAGAATTCTTCCCTGGTATCGGACAAGATCAGGCAACGGACTTTGATCAAGGTATCGAAGCCCCAGAAGGTGAGCTGCACTTAAGATTTTTTGTGGCTTCTGGAATTGAGTTTGCTTTACCAGCAATTGGAGTCAGTCAAGTTTTGGAATACTCTCCAGATCGGATCAACCCAATGCCCAATGTATCCCCGTTACTACTGGGTACCGTAAATATTCGGGGTAGAGTAGTTTGGGTAGGAGATCTCGGTCAGTTTTTGGGAGAGACCCCTCCCGTCAATACAGATCGCGCCGAAATTTCGATCATTGCGATTGAGGATCAGGGCATGATGTTAGGTTTAGCGGTAGAGCAAATTGGCGTAATGGCTTGGCTTGATTCTTCACAATTAAATGTTTCAAGAAATAGCTCTGACAGTATGGCTCCGTTTATTAAAGGTGAGTGGATAATGGAATATAGCGATCCCCTAAAGCTTCTAGATCAAGTCAATATTTTACGATCAGCAAGGTGGGCATCCTAGATATAGCAGCTTCGAGATGATTTCGCGCAAATGGCAGAGATTTTAGGGATTTTAGGAGAAAGCAAATGGCATCAAGTACACAATACCAAAAAGAATATGAAAAGGCTTCCTTAGCCTACATGCAAGGAGACTATAGCCAAGCTGGCAAATTGACTCAGGAGCTAGTTAAAGTCTGTCCTAGCGACCCGATGTATCGTCTTCTTCATGCCCACATAAATCTCGCCTTAGAGCGCTATCAAGATTCAATTGGTGAATATGAAACTGTTTTACATTTGACTGACGACAACTCTATTCTAGAATATGCTCATAGCGGTATTGCGGCAGCTAAAGAAAGGCTAGATATTAATGATAGCTACAGTCTAGGGACTATTGGCAGCGAAGTAGATGAGTTTAGTAATAAGCAATACGCCTACGAAGATAATAGCTATAACCAATCGAATTATAATACGCAGGGATCTTGGTCTACTGACGATAGTGGTGGTCAAAGTACTGGCTCAAGTCGCATTGACGATTTTGATTTTGAAGATTTTAGTTCTGACGCTTCGATGAATGGCTCTAGTCAGTACAGCTATGGTGCGAAAACTGAGCTTGTTGGCGAATCAAGCTATAACTCTAGTTACAAATCTAACAGTGCTTCAGGCAACATGAATGCAGATACAGATGTTGTCTTTATGGATGAGTTTGATGATTTTGATGACATTAGCGAATCATCTTTTTCTAATTCATTTGGCGATTCAGAAGCGACACAGATGGTCTCAGATCGATCTATGTCAGATTTTAGTAATCAAGACTTTACAACTTCTGGGCGCTCAAATACGACATCATTAGCCAATCAAGAAATTCCCACAGCACGATTTAACCAATCGGAAAATGAGGCAGAGTTATTTGGTTTAGGGACAATTAACTCATCAGTAGGGTCAAAGAGAGCAGGTGTCGATATTGTGACCGAGGCCTCTGAACAGGGCGGATTATTCTCTCCTTTTGATAATATGCCGCTCAAGACAAAAAACGTGATCACTGCGATCGCCGCAGGGGTGGTCGCAATGGTTGCAGCAGGTGTGGTTACTAACTTTGCCACTGGCTCAATCTCAGATAAGACAACAAGGGAACAAGTCCGAAATACTGGCTGGATGATGGGTGGAGCCGCAGCTTTGGCAAGTGGCGCGATCGCATGGGGATTAGGCAAACGCTCATCTAGGCTAATTGATCAATCGACTTCAAACTTACAAGCTCAGTTTGAAGCCGTAATTCGTGGTGATATGAGTCCTCGTGCGACCGTTTATAGCGAAGATGAGTTTGGTAGACTCGCATCTAGTTTTAACCAAATGATTCAGTCGATTGTGTCAAATACTACCGAAGCCCAGCGCAAAGCTGCCGAGCAAGAGCAAGCCAAAGAAGATTTACAACGTCAGGTAATCAGATTACTTGATGACGTAGAAGGCGCAGCGCGAGGTGACTTAACTGTACAAGCAGAGGTCACCGCCGACGTACTAGGCGCGGTGGCTGACTCATTTAACCTCACGATTCAAAACCTGCGCGAGATTGTTAACCAAGTAAAAATTGCGGCACGTCAGGTAAACGAGAGTTCTCGCGAAAATGAAGCGTTCGCCCGTAGTTTGTCATCAGATGCGTTACGTCAAGCCGAAGAGTTAAGCGTTACCTTAAATTCAGTGCAAATGATGACTGAATCGATTCAACGGGTAGCTGAAAGTGCGCGTGAAGCTGATCAGGTTGCTAAGCTCGCGTCTGAAACGGCGATCAAGGGCGGCGATGCGGTAGAACGTACCGTAGCAGGTATTCTAGACATTCGTGAAACAGTTGCCGAAACTACACGCAAAGTTAAACGTCTTGGAGAATCTTCGCAAGAAATTTCTAAGATTGTTGGTTTGATTTCAGCGATCGCATCACGTACTAACTTACTTGCTTTAAACGCTAGTATTGAAGCGGCGAGAGCGGGTGATGCGGGAAGAGGTTTTGCGATCGTTGCAGATGAAGTCCGCCAGCTTGCCGATCGCGCTGCTAAATCATCCAAGGAAATTGAGCAAATCGTATTACAGATTCAGAGTGAAACTAGTGGTGTACAACAAGCGATGGAAATCGGTACACAACAGGTTATTGATGGTACAAGACGCGCTGAACAGGCTCGTCAATCGCTCACAGACATTATCCAAGTTTCCCATCGCATTGAAACTTTGGTACTATCAATTACAGAAGATACAGTCAAGCAAACCGAGACTTCAAGGACTGTATCACAGGTTATGCAGTCAGTTGAATTGTCAGCCCAAGAAACTTCGCAAGAGTCTCAAAGGGTGTCAGCATCGCTCCAAAATCTGGTGGGTGTGGCTCGCAGCCTCCAAGATTCTGTGGAACGATTCCGTGTTGATGCGGGTGATAAAACAACGGGAGTTCGTTAGGATTATTACCTCTAGCTATACTACTCACACCCTAAATCTTTGAGAGGATTCTGTCATGAACTCGGAACAACAACAGCAGCGTATCATGGGCTACTTCATCGAAGAAGCACGTGAACATCTTCAGACGATTGAGCAAGGAGTTTTAAACTTGCAAGACGTGCTAAATGATTCGGAATCAGTTAATGAGCTTTTTCGAGCGGCTCATTCAATTAAAGGTGGCGCTGCAATGTTAGGAGTAGGCAGCATTCAGCATGTTGCACATAGATTAGAAGACTTTTTCAAAATTCTCAAAGAAAATCCACAAATGCCTGTCGATGAGCGGTTAAAAAGCTTATTACTAGCTGGATTTGATCCATTATCAGAACTTTTGGATGAATTACAAGGCGGTTATAAAATTTCTGATGAGTTAACGCTTGAAACAAATAACCGAGTCAAGCCTGTCTTTGCTGAACTGGAGTCGTACCTAAATCAGTTAGTATCAGATGCTGATGGTGAGATATCTACTAGTCATAAAGAAGAAATCATTCCTCAACCACAGGAAGTAGTCGTTTCTCAACGGTCAATATTTCAGCAAGAAATCACGACCAAAATGCGAGATATGCTGCAATTGTTTCGAGCGACAGATAATGCAGAGAGTCGATCGCAGTTACAAGCAGTTTGCAATTACTTTCAGGAAATTGGCAACAATTTTGATTTACGAAATTGGACTAATTTAGTCACTCAAATTAAAAATGCGATCGCTCAGCCTAGTAATTCATATCGTACCCTAGCGCCTATTTTGATTCGAGAGTTAAAAGAAGCTCAAGATCTAGTATTGGCAAATCGGGAGTTAGAAATTGCTGTATCAATACAACTCCAGAATCTCTTGCCCAATCGATTTTCAGAGTCGGAGGATGATGAAGTCAGCACAATCTTTACTACAGCATCTGGGGATTTTAGTACAGATTCCAATGTAGATGGCCTTGGCGTTTCTGATAAATCTACTTCTGGCGATCTAGATTTAAATCTAGATGCAGATATCGATCTGTTTGCGGATCAGGTCAATGAAGAAGTATTTGATTTGCCAAACACCCATAAAAATCAAATCAATCAAATGGATTGGATGGATGGCGAATATGAAATCACTGAGAATCAGCATATTGATGGGCCAAAAGTCGGTGCTTCAGAGTTAAAATCTTTGGCTATTCTATTTGAAAATGATGATATTGATTTTGATTCTGCATGGGAGGATATCGAATCCAATGAAACGAATATAGCAGCCCATGGCTCCACTACAAATTCAGCCAGTCATGATGAATTTGCCGATCTCCTTGACAATAATTCTGTTCATAATGATGTAACAGTTCCGAATTTAAGTAGTGGAGAATCTAGTATTGATCAACTATTTGGTGAATTCCCTGCCCAAGATTTAACAGCCGCAGAAAATAGTAGTTCTCTATTCCCAGATGATCTTGATGAATCATGGGGCGAACCTCATGACAATATTTCGGAAATCATTTCCGAGGCTATTCCTGAAAGGGAGCAAGCTAGCCTAGACCGTTTATTTACCGAAGATTTTACTGTTAGCGAATCTCTAGGGGATCAATTTGATCTTGATATAGGGATAGACATTGTTGAGCAAATTGGCGTTGATCAAGTAGATGATGAGCTTTCAATTGATAATCAGTTTAATAATACTGATATCGGTGAAATAGATGTTGAAGAGGATAACTTTTTTGGATTAGAATCTCAGTCAAGCAGTGATGAACAGTTTGTTGACAGAGGTCTGTTTGATACAGACGAGTCTCAGCCGCTCTCTAGTGAAGAATATTTTGCGGCGATCGCTAGAGAAGAAAATGCAATGGCTGGTCGTGATGGTGATATTTCTAGCGAGCCCTTTGCCTTAACCTTTTCGGAAGAGGAAGAGGGTATTGATTTTCTTGATGATCCCTTTGCGATCGATGATAGTCTTGACGAAGTATTATTAGAATCATCTTTTATAGTTGATAATAACGAAGACATCAATGCTGATGTTGATAATTTCTTTGAAGAGTCTGAAGAAATTGGATCTAACGATTACGCAGATGCAATGTATAGAAACAACGGCTCTGATGGTATTGATACGACTGGATTACATGTATTTGATGAGCTAGGATTTGATAATGATGAATTTGATAAAGTAGTATCGCATTCCCAAGTAGCTGTAGATTCAACAAATGTAGTATCAGATATTATAGATACAAATCCTGATAATTTCTTAATAGCTGCAACTGACTCCTCAGACATAGCTGTTGCTTTCAACCTTCTTAATGAAAGCATTGAATTTACGGAATCTCCAGTCTCTGCTATCAACAATGCCGAATTAGAAGACGGTTTCTATACTTCGTCAGTAGATGAATCTTATTCAAACTTTACTGATTTTACTGAAGACAACGAAACCAATAGTGTAATTAATGATGCTGGTGATCTCGCTGATTTCTTTGCTGAACCTTCAGAAGCAAATATTTCTGACGCGATCGCTAGTGAATTCGGCGACGAATATGCTAACACTGATGATTTAGGTGATTTCTTTGCGGAATCAGAAGAACCAGCAATTACTAGCGAAATTTCTGACATCGGCAATGCGATCGACGAATATGCTAACACTGATGATTTAGGTGATTTCTTTGCGGAATCAGAAGAACCTGCAATTACTGGCGAAATTTCTGACATTGGCAATGCGATCGATGAATATGCTAGCACTGATGATTTAGGTGATTTCTTTGCGAAATCAGAAGAACCAGCAATTACTAGCGAAATTTCTGACATCGGCAATGCGATCGGCGAATATACTAGCACCGATGATTTAGGTGATTTCTTTGCGGAATCTGAAGAGCCTAATGTTTCTATTGAAGTGAATGACGAATTAAATGATTCTACTGATCGCGTAGATATTACTGAGGAATCGGATGATTTCTTTAGTAGTTCGGAAGATTCTGAAATCACTTCTAATGATTTCTTTAGTGATAATTCTATTGATGGTTTTGAACAAGAATTCGCTAATACTGAATCCCTAGAAGATTTCTTTGCAGATTCCGATGCAACTGCAATGTCAAGTGATATTCCTGATAGCAGTGAACCAACTTATGAATTCAATAACATTGAATCTCTAGGGGAGTTCTTCGATGTTTCTGAAGATTCAGAAATTAGTTCTAGTAATAATAATGAACTAGATGATTATGCTAATGTCATTAGTAATGCTGATGATTTAGGCAATTTCTTTGACGAAGCGGAAGAGTCTCAAAGTATAACTGAAAATATTGCAAATGATGATTCTGATGAACTTGGATCTCTTCTAACCAATAGTAATGAGCTTGATAGTAGAAACTTAGTTGATATATCTAAAGAAGATCAAGAATCCTTTGTTGATTATGATTCTACTGAAGATATCAATTCCAATTTCTTGTCAATGGTTGATGAAGATATATCTGATGCAACTCCTGAAGATTTAGCAGAAAGATTTTTTGAGCAAATTAATTCTCCATCTGACTCAAATCTAGATAACTTGTTTATTGATGCTGAAGAAGAAGATTTAAATTTAGTGGAAGATGAAATAAACTTTGATCAAGCAGCTTCACTAACTCAAGGCGACGAAATCAATGACTTGACAAGTATGTTAGACGACAACTTCCAAGATGCGCAGTTAAGAACAATTGGATCAGGACTGACAAGTTTCCAAGAAGATATAAATTTTGAAGATAATAATGCATCGGCAAAGACTACCATTGATAATTTGGTGGATTTCTTCCAAGTTGATGATGATGATTCAGAAGTTAGTTTGTTGCAAAATCCTGAGGAGGAATTTGGAAGCTCCAGCCTAACCGATAATAACCCTCTTGATTTTGGCGAATTTAGTGGATTTGCTGGCTTAGATGAAGACATCTCCGAAACGGACTATTCTCTCACACAAGACCCAGAAACAAAAAACCTAGAACCTGAGCAACAATTGCAAACTGAAGAACTAAATGGGATTGATGATAACTTCGACTTCGATGATTTAGAAGCAATGATAGGCAGTTCTAGTAATATGCCTAATGATGTTGATGCTGTGGGTAATAGAACTTTTGATGATCAGACTACAGCAACTGTTCTCAATGATCAGGCATCTGCGGATTCCCATGACATGAATTTCGATGAATTAGAAGCGCTGCTAGGTGAGAGTAACAGCTTTGATAACTCGAAAAAAACTCAGAAGGCAACTGATGAGTTTGATGAGTTAGAGAACATGCTTCAGACAGCTTTTGCTAAAGATGTTGGACCGATAAAAACTAAACCTACTACACGTCAACCTGCAGCTACCCGTAAGCCAAGGCTCACAGACTCAACCATGCGTGTGGATGTAAAGTACCTTGATAGTCTTAACAACCTTGTTGGGGAACTAGTTGTAAACCGCAATCTTTTGGAACAAGATCAGGAAAGATTGCAACAGTTTATTACGAACCTATTACATCAAGTGCAGCTGTTAAGTGATGTATCTCAGAGGATGCGTGATCAATATGATCGCTCTTTGCTAGAAGCTTCTTTAACCGCAGGGCGTGGTGGGCGATCCTCCTACAGCTTTGATAGCCCATCACAATTAAGTGATGGAGCAAACTCCAATAGCTCGGTGACCAATGATTTTGAAGGAATTGAGTTCGATCGCTACAATACTTTCCACGTCCTATCACAAGAGATTATCGAATTAATTGTCCGAGTTCGTGAATCTGCCTCTGACATTGAGTTTGTTGTTGGTGAGACGGATCAAGTAACACGCCAACTAGGAACTATTACCACCCAAGTTCAAGACGATCTTAAACAGTCGCGCATGGTTCCCTTTGCGCAAATTGCCGATCGCTTACCTAGAGGTATTCGCGATCGCGCACTCAAAACTGGTAAACAGGCAGAGCTAGAAATATTTGGGCGGGAGACACTGATTGACAAGGCGATTTTAGAGCAGCTTACCGATCCGCTTACACACCTTGTCAATAATGCGATCGATCACGGATTGGAAGATCCCTCTACTCGTCAAGCAGCTGGTAAATCAGCAACTGGGAAATTGACGGTGCGAGCCTATCACCAAGGCAACCAGACCGTTATCTCTATCAGCGATGATGGAGCTGGTATCAGTACCGACAAAGTTAAGAAAAGCGCTGTATCTAAGGGGGTGCGATCGCAATCTGAGGTTGATCGTCTCAATGATACTGAAGTCTATTCTTTGCTATTTGAAGCGGGATTTAGTACTGCTGCTCAAGCTGATGAATTTAAAGGTCGTGGCGTTGGACTAGACGTTGTAAAAACCTGCCTTGATGATATTCGCGGCGTAATTATTGTGGAATCTGTAGTTGGTAAGGGGACGACCTTTACAATTCGCTTACCGCTGACTCTGAGTATTTCTAAGGCAATGTTTTGCATTAGCGATCGCGCTAGAATTGCCTTCCCCGTCGATGGTTTCGAGGACATGGTGGAAGTTCCTCAAAGCCAGATTATTCTTAACGAGAAGGGGCAGCCCTGTTTGCCTTGGCGCGATACAGTTTTGCCATTCCAACATTTATCTAACTTGCTATCCTATAGCCGCCACCTCAGCCGTAGCAGCATTTATGGGAAGCAGGAAAACGATGAACTTTGCATCATTATTCTCCGCAATGACACTAGTTATCTTGCCCTACAGGTTGATCAATTCCTTGGTGAATACGAAATCGTAATCAAACAACTAGAGGGTCCAATTCCTCAGCCAGCAGGAATTGCAGGTGCGACAGTATTAGGGGATGGTCGGGTCATGGCGATCGCTAACGTGTTGGAGTTATTCGATATCGCTAGCGGCAGATTGCGTCCTTCGACTTCAGGAATGCCTATTCAGCCAACAGTCGAAGAGGATGTTGCTGTCGATCCAACGGTGCTAATTGTTGATGACTCGATTACAGTACGTGAGCTACTGTCGTTGACATTTGCGAAAGTAGGCTATCGCGTTGAGCAGGCAAAGGATGGTCAAGATGCATGGGAAAAACTCCGTGCTGGTCTGCCATGTGACATGATCTTCTGCGATATTGAGATGCCACGGATGGATGGATTAGATCTGCTGTCGAGATTACAAAAGGATTCTCGACTTAAAGAGATTCCTGTGGCAATGTTAACTTCACGAGGAGCCGATCGCCATCGTCAGTCAGCTATTCAGCTTGGCGCAAAGGGCTACTTCACTAAGCCATATCTCGAAGAAGAATTACTGAGTGCCTCGAAACGTCTCCTAGCTGGAGAGACTTTGCCTATATAACTATTTAAGAATGTGCTTTGCACATTCTTAAATTAAGAAAAAACTATGCTGCTGAGTCTCAAAATTGAAAATTTTGCCCTGATCGATCGCTTAGAGCTTGAGCTATATGCGGGTCTAAATATTCTCACAGGCGAAACAGGAGCAGGGAAATCAATTGTCCTCGATGCTCTAGATGCTGCACTTGGAGGCAAGGTGTCAGCGCGAATGTTACGAACTGGTGCAGATCGTGCCAATATCGAAGCTACTTTTTCGACTAATCACGCGATCGCCCAGTGGCTAGAGATTCAAGAAATTGATGCTCTCGATGCTGAGACGCTGATTTGTAGCCGCGAAATTACGGCGCGGAGCAATCGTACCCGCATTAATGGCGTGGTTGTAAATAAGCAACAGATTCAAGAATTACGCGATCGCCTTGTCGAGATTACGGCGCAAGGTCAGACGATCTTGCTGAGCCAAGCTGCTCAACAGAGGGAATGGCTAGATAGTTTTGGCGATCAAGCTTTTAATCAGGCTTTGCTATTGCAACGTCAAAAAGTTGCAAAATTATTTGAGATAAAAGAGCGATCGCGCAAAGCTTTATTTGATCGCCAACAAAATGAACGCAATCGATTGCAGCATTTAGACATGTTGCGCTATCAACTAAAAGAACTTGAAGCTGCGAACTTAGATGATCCTGATGAGTTAGACAATCTCGAAAGCGATCGCAATCGGTTAGCTCATAGTGTGGAATTGCAGAAGCAAGGCTATGCCGTGTATGAAGCGCTTTATCAGAATGATGGTGGCAATGCCTGTGCAGATTTGTTAGGGCAAGCAGAGTCAATGCTCACAGAAATGGCAACACTCGATCGCGAAGCTGAGGGCATTCTCGAATTAGTTTCTAGTGCCCTTGCCCAAGTCGAAGAAGCAGGGCGACAGATCAACAATTATACCAATCGTCTTGATTCTGATCCTGAACAGCTAGAAGCGATCGAGCAACGAATTAATCAAATCAAGCAAATCTGCCGTAAATATGGCACACTTCCTGAAGCGATCGCCTATACCGAAAAGCTCCAACTTGAACTCGCCGAACTAACCGATCAAAGTATTTCTATTGAAGATTTGGAACGTAAAGCGACGGCTGATTTACAGGCTTTGCTTAAGGCATGTAAAAAACTTACGGAATTACGTCGCCAAACTGCGATCGCCCTCGAACAAGTGCAAATCGATGCTCTAAAAATGTTGGCAATGGAAAAAGTCCGCTTTCAAGTTGGTATTTATCCGACAGAACCAACTGTACTAGGAGGCGATCGCATTGTCTTTGAGTTTAGCCCTAACCTTGGCGAACCTTTGCAACCTCTGGCTGAAACTGCTTCAGGCGGTGAGATGAGTCGATTTTTATTGGCGCTCAAAACTTGTTTTGTGAAACAGAAAAATCAAGAAGCTCAACCGATATCTGCGGAATTTAATCATGCGAATGTCGGCACAATGGTATTTGATGAAATTGACGCAGGGGTATCAGGTCGAGTTGCGCAAGCGATCGCTACCCAACTTTGGCAACTGAGCCGAAGTTCTCAAGTACTTTGTGTAACTCATCAGCCATTAATTGCGGCGATCGCTGATCGGCATTTCCATGTCAGTAAGCAGGTAATCGGAGATCGAACTCAAGTGCAAATCCGTCTCTTAGAATTAGAAGAGCGGAAACAGGAGCTTGCTCAGATTGCTTCAGGAATGACTGTTGAGGAAGGGAAAGAGGGGAAAGAAGGAAAAAGGAAAAAGGAAAAAGGAAAAAGTTTGGATAAGGAGAATGTTAGTAGTACGGTGTCTCAGGCGATCGCGTTTGCTGAGTCTTTACTGGAGCAGGCTGCTGCTATCAAAGCTAGTAGCTAAAATATTAAGGTAGCTGCGGATAACGATGCTCTTTCTCGCTAAATCAAATATATGACTACTCAAGATCAACCTGATAAGCAACCTAACCCTGAGACAAAGCAAGAACCCATTCTCTGTAATCACTGTTTGCGTACAGCTACTAATGGCATTAAATGCCAAGGTATTTGTGTTGCTGATAGTAATTATTGATTGCTATGTTGCTAATCGTTGCGGAACTTTACCGTTTCTCAATTAAGTATTCTTAGTAATTTACACTAGGGGCATAGCTATCAACTTATTACATGAATTATTAGTCTTTCTAAACTCAATTTGTTGTAATTACTAACCTTATACCTATGTCACAACCCACGATTGAATCTGTTTTACAAGAAAAGCGCTTGTTTGAGCCTTCTGCGGAGTTCTCGCAAGCTGCCCATATTAAAAGTCTTGCTGAATATCAACAAATTTACGATCGCGCCAAAGCCGATCCTGCTGCATTCTGGGCAGAACTAGCCGAGCAAGAACTACATTGGTTTGAGAAATGGCACACCGTTCTCGATTGGCAACCTCCATCGGTGAAATGGTTTGATGGCGGTAAAATCAACATTTCCTATAACTGTCTCGATCGCCACTTGACCACTTGGCGTAAAAACAAAGCTGCCCTAATTTGGGAAGGCGAAAATGGCGACTCGCGCACGCTGACCTATGCTCAATTGCATCGCGAAGTTTGTCAGTTTGCCAATGCACTCAAGCAATTAGGAGTTCAAAAAGGCGATCGCGTTGGTATTTATATGCCGATGATTCCTGAAGCTGCGATCGCCATGCTTGCCTGTGCCAGAATCGGCGCAGTGCATGGAGTGGTATTCGGTGGATTTAGTGCTGAGGCTTTACGCGATCGCCTTGTCGATGCTGAAGCAAAACTCGTCATTACTGCTGATGGTGGTTGGCGCAAAGATGCGATCGTGCCTTTAAAAGCACAGGTGGATAAAGCGATCGCTAATGGAGCCGCTCCTTCCGTTACCGATGTCTTAGTTGTAAAACGTACAGGTCAAAATACGCACATGACCGCAGGGCGCGATCATTGGTGGCATGACTTGCAGCAGGGTGTTTCCGCTAAATGTGAAGCAGAACCAATGGATAGCGAAGATATGCTGTTCGTTCTCTACACTTCTGGCAGTACTGGTAAACCGAAGGGAGTCGTGCATACTACCGCTGGTTATAACCTCTATAGCCACATGACCACCAAATGGATTTTCGATCTCAAAGATACCGATGTGTATTGGTGTACGGCAGATGTAGGCTGGATTACTGGACATAGCTATATTGTGTATGGGCCATTATCTAATGGCGCAACGACATTGATGTACGAAGGAGCGCCACGCCCTTCTAATCTCGGCTGTTTTTGGGATGTAATTGAGAAATATCAAGTCAGTGTTTTCTACACCGCACCTACGGCGATTCGCGCTTTTATCAAAATGGGCGAACATCATCCTAATACTCGCGATTTAACTTCGCTGCGCTTATTGGGAACTGTGGGTGAACCGATTAATCCTGAAGCTTGGATGTGGTATCACCGTGTGATTGGCGGCGGTCGCTGTCCGATTGTGGATACATGGTGGCAAACGGAAACAGGCGGAATTATGATAACCGCGCTTCCTGGAGCCGTACCCACGAAACCAGGTTCCGCCACACTTCCCTTCCCTGGGATTATTCCTGATATTGTCGATCTTGAGGGCAATCCTGCCCATGACAATGAAGGTGGCTATTTGATCGTCCGTCATCCTTGGCCAGGGATGATGCGTACTGTCTATGGCGACCCCGATCGCTTCCGTAAGAGCTATTGGGAACATATTCCGCCCAAGGATGGCAACTATGTCTATTTTGCGGGTGATGGCGCTCGTAAGGATGAGGATGGATATTATTGGGTGATGGGTCGTGTCGATGATGTAATTAACGTCGCTGGTCACCGTTTAGGAACCATGGAAATAGAATCTGCGCTAGTTTCGCATCCTGCGGTTGCTGAAGCTGCCGTTGTTGGTAAGCCTGATGAATTAAAGGGTGAAGATATCTTTGCCTTTGTAATTCTTGAAGGCGATCATAAGCCTAGTGATGAACTCGCGAAGGAATTAAAGAAACATGTTGTCGCGGAGATTGGCGCGATCGCACGTCCGAGTGAGATTCGCTTTGCCGAAGCTTTACCAAAAACGCGATCGGGTAAAATCATGCGAAGATTATTGCGATCGCTTGCTTCTGGTCAAGAAATCACCAGTGATACTTCTACATTAGAAGATCGTTCAGTTCTAGATAAGTTACGCGAAGGAGCTTAAAAAAGGGGAGGTGGAGCAAGCCACCTCCCCTTTTTTATTTGAGTTCAGCTAGAGCCTTACGAGCTTGAGCTAAACCATCAATATTGCCTTGTTGATTAAAGAAACGCTCAGCACTTTCTAGCATTTTGCGAGCTTCGATCTCACGTTGTTGGGTTGCCAGAAGCTTCCCTAAAGCCAGATAAGTCGGCGCATTCTCTGGCTCAGCCTCAAGAATTTGCCGATAGGCAACGATCGCACCCGATAGAGAACCCTGCTGAATATACAGATCAGCGATCGCCTTTTGAATCTCGACTAAATTATTAGTAGGGATATTTCGCGCTCCTGCGGCACGGCGCAGAGAGGCGATCGCTTCAGCATAATTGCCTTCACTTTGAAAGACCTTAGAAATGGCAAGATTGGCTTGAGGGTGTCGAGGATCGACTTCTAAAGCTCGTTTGTACTTAGCGATCGCCTCTTCATATTGATTTTGCTCAGCAAATAAACCACCAAGAGCAACCAATACATCAGCGTCAAAAGGTGCAATTTTATCAGCTTGGTTATAGGCAGCAAAAGCCCCTTTACGATCTCCTGAGAGTTTTAAAACGTAGCCCAAATTCAGATAAATCTTGGCATTTCTAGGAGCAACCGCGATCGCTTGACGATAAATCTTAGTGGCTTCGGCATATTGTTTTTGTTCAGTCAATAAAAAACCCACACTGTTGTAAGCATCTATATTTTGGCGTTCCAATGCGATCACGCGGCGATAGGCGGTTAACGCGCTAGGATAGTCTTTAATGCGGACATAGACAAAACCTAATGCATTAAAGGCTTTAGCATTATTGGCATCTAATTTAGTGGCTTTATCTAGAGCAGCGATCGCCCCAGAATAATTATTCTGTTGGGTGAGTAAAAAGCCAAGACTAGTTAAAATGCGAGAATTTTTTGGCTCTAAATTCGCAGCCTGTTGATAAGCAGCGATCGCGCCTGAAATGTTATTGTTTTGCCACAGTTGTCGCCCCTGCCTGATCCATTCCGTAGCATCTTTTTTGGCTTGGGCATAGGCACTTTCAGTAATCGGCATAGCGATCGCTGTAGTGATTGTCATTACTAGAGCGAGATTGGTGAGTTTGGTGAGTGAGCGAAACAAGGGCATAAACTTTTTAATTTACGTTATTGACCGTAAAAATTCTATTCTTCAGAGTTTGACTCTTCCATATTAACAAGCTCGACGGAGTTCGGGGCGTTACGCGCATCAGTAAAATCCGTTCCTTCAATACTTTTCAGTGTTGATAGATAAGTTCCTGTCAAATCTGCACCAGTTAACTTGGCATTGGCAAGATTTGCCCAATTTAGCTTGGCATTAGTTAAGTTTGCGCGGCTAAGATCCGCACCAGCCAGATTTGCACCAGTCAAATTTGCTCTTGTTAAATCTGCTTCCGTGAGGTTTGCACCACGCAGATCCGCGCCGTTCAAACAAGCGCCTGTCAAAAAAGCATTCGATAGATTCGCTCGACATAGGCGCGATCGCGTCAGGTTTGCGCTAGTCAAAAAAGCGTGACTAAAATTTGTTTCTACTAAGACCGCATCACTGAGATCTGCTTCAATCAAAAAAGCTTCAGAAAGATTTGCGCCGATCAATGAAGCCTGTTCAAGAATTGTGCCATTGAGATTTGCTTGAATCAAAATTGAACCACTCAGGTTCGCTCTGATTAAATTAGCTAGATTTAGTTCCGCATCCTCTAAATTAGCAATATCCAGCGTAATCTCTTCGAGATCTGATTCAATAAAATTTGCTCCAGACAAATTCGCTCCAGTCAGAATCAATCCAATGAGCGATCGCCTACTAAAGTCGCGATCGCCCAAAGCGTAACTTTCAAGAAGTTCTTTTGCGTTCATGGTTGAGGGTAAAACAATTAGTAACGATAACCCGAAGCAAGCAACTGCGCCACTGACTTGGCATGATAAGACAAGATAATATCTGCACCCGCACGTTTCATGCTTAACAGAGTCTCAAACATCACCTTCTTTTCATCGATCCAGCCGAGTTGCGCCGCCGCCTTAACCATCGCATATTCGCCACTGACGTTATAGGCTGCTACAGGTACGTTAGTAGCTTCTTTGACCTTAGCGATGATATCCAAATAGGCAAGAGCAGGCTTGACCATCACAATATCCGCACCTTCAGCAATATCTAGATAGACTTCTTTAATTGCTTCACGAGAATTGGCGGGATCCATTTGATAGGTCTTTTTGTCACCCGACTTAGGTGCAGAGCCTAGCGCATCGCGGAATGGCCCATAATAAGCGGATGCATATTTTGCCGAATAGGCGAGAATACCGACATTCTCAAATCCAGCTTCATCTAGCCCTTGTCGAATTGCGCCAATGCGACCATCCATCATATCGGAAGGAGAGACAAAATCAGTTCCTGCGGCAGCTTGGGAAACAGACATTTTGACAAGAACTTCGACGGTTTCGTCATTAAGAATTACGCCATTGTCATCAATGATGCCATCATGTCCATGTGTGGTGAAAGGATCGAGAGCAACATCGGTGAAAATAATTACATCAGGAACAACTGCTTTAATAGCGCGAACTGCACGCTGTGCTAGCCCTTCAGGATTAAAACTTTCGCTACCAGTGAGGTCTTTTTTCTCTTCAGGTACAGCGGGAAAAAGG
This sequence comes from Pseudanabaena sp. BC1403, assembly GCF_002914585.1. NCBI lineage: Bacteria > Bacillati > Cyanobacteriota > Cyanophyceae > Pseudanabaenales > Pseudanabaenaceae > Pseudanabaena > Pseudanabaena sp. BC1403. The sequence goes on along the minus strand of NZ_PDDM01000006.1, from coordinate 182,261 downwards.
GCGATCGCCTTAATTCCTAAAGCATAAATCTCTTCTATTTCTTTAACCAATAGATCGAGAGTAAAGCGATAGGCTTCGGGCATCGAGGGGATTTCAACACGATTATTCTCTCCTTCCATCACAAACATTGGATAGATAAAGTCATCTACTGATAGATAGTTCTCTCTAACAAGGCTGCGAACAGAAGGATTGCGGCGGAGGCGACGAGGACGATGTGTGAGTTGCATTGATGTTTCTTAACTTTTCTTAATGGATTTGCCTTAAAAGCATTCAGCAAAACATTTATTTTTCAGATATGTATTATATCAGAATCGCTAGCACTATCCCAAAAAGAAAAGCGACGCTCCGCGCCGCTTTTCTTTTAAATCCCTAAACACTATCCCAAAAAGAGAGGCGGCGCGAAGCGCCGCCTCTCTTTAAATCCCCAAACGTTGATAGATTTGGTCAAGATTTTTGAGATGCTTATTCGGATCAAAACAAGCTGCTAGTTCTTCATCGGATAAAGTCGATCGCACGGTTTCATCTTCACTAATTAGCTTGCGGAAATCACCTTCAGGTTTATTCCATGCAAGATGCGCGGCTTTCTGGACGATCGCATAGCTATCTTCGCGGCTCAAGCCCTTTGTAACCAAGGTTAGTAGCACTTGCTGACTAAAGACCACACCACCATAACAATAGAGATTACGCTCCATGTTGTGAGTATGCACCAACAGATTTTTGACCAAATCGGTGATTTCCCTAAGCATGAAATGGGTGAGGATACAGCTATCGGGTAGGAGTACCCGTTCTGCCGCACTGTGGGAAATATCGCGTTCATGCCATAGCGCCACATTCTCTAAAGCTGTCGTCGCATAGCCGCGTAGCAAACGCGCCATTCCTGTTAGCCGCTCCGAGCGAATTGGGTTACGCTTGTGTGGCATTGCCGAAGATCCTTTTTGTCCCTTGGTGAAATGCTCTTCCACTTCCAGAACATCGGTACGCTGCAAGTTCCGAATTTCTACTGCAAAGCGCTCGATCGATGCACCGATCAGCGCTAATACTTGCGAATATTCCGCATGGCGATCACGAGAAATTACCTGCGTCGATGCACAGTCGGGCTGGAGTCCTAACTTTTGGCAAGCGATCGCCTCAATACGCGGATCGACATTGGCATAAGTTCCGACTGCACCTGAGATTTTACCGACGGCAATATTTTTGCTTAAGCACAATAGGCGATCGCGATGGCGGAGCATTTCTGCTAACCAACCCGCCAACTTGAAGCCAAAAGTAATTGGCTCTGCATGGATACCATGCGTCCGACCCGACATAATCGTATAGCGATGTTGTTGGGCTTGGTAGCGAATGGCTTGGATTGCTTCTTCTAACTGGGCTTGGATGATTTCTAAGCTATCGACTAATTGCACTGCAAGAGCCGTATCTAGCACGTCAGAGCTAGTTAAGCCAAGGTGAATGTAGCGTCCTGCATCACCCACATATTCATTTACGTTGGTCAAAAACGCGATCATGTCGTGTTTGACCGTTAATTCAATTTCATTGACGCGATCGGCATCAAAGTTTGCTTTCGCCTTAATTTCTTCGACGGCATCGGCAGGTATATAGCCTAATTCTGCCTGTGCTTCGCAAACGGCGACCTCAACTTGCAACCAAGTTTGATATTTATGCCGATCTGTCCATAATCGCCCCATTTCGGGCAGTGTATAGCGTTCTATCAAGATTTACGCTCTTGGAATAATCACAATTTATAACTATAGCAAATTTTCTCTGCTATAGCTACAACTCAAAAATAGAAAGACGGCGCTTCGCGCCGTCTTTCTATTGCATCATCGTTAAAATTCCTTGCTGACCTAGCAACATTTCGCGCAAAAGGCTGAAAATACCCACACCGATCACAGGGGAAATATCAATGCCGCCGATGGGTGGGATTAATTTCCGTAGCACAAATAGTAAAGGCTCAGTGGGAAAAGTAATCAGACTATAGGGAAATTGCTTGAGGGGAATCTGGGGATACCATGTCATCACGATGCGAAAGATATACATGAGGATGAATAGTCCCAACACAATATTGAGTGCTAAAGAGCTAATGGCGATCGCGTCCACGACAGTAACCAAATTTAAATTTCAAAATACTTAATTAAGATTGATCGTAACAGTTTTAACTACTTTTTAAAATCATTCAAGGCGGCGCATTGCGCCGCCTTGAATGATTTATTTCTCAGCTTTAGGAACTACCGACACAATCAAAAGATTATCGGGTTGTAATAATTCCTTAGCAGCGCGATTGACCTGCTCAAAAGTCACGGATTGAATGCGCTGAGGAAACTTGTAAAAATCGCCAACTGGTAAGCCGTAGATCTCATCGCTCAGTAAAGAACTAGCAATGTTATCAGGATTGGCAAACTCAGTAGAGAAATTGTTGATCAAGCTCTTCTTTGCCACATCAAATTCAGCTTGAGTTATGCCCTTATCGCGGACAGATCTAAGCAAAGCCACCGTTGCGGCGATCGCCTTTTCTGTATCCTTGCCACTGGTTTGCATCTGCACGATAAATGCGCCCTGTGGCGGTCTACCCGCTTGGAAATAGCTGTAAATGCCATAGGTCAAACCAAGGCGATCGCGTATTTCCGTACCAAGGCGACTGGATAATGTATCACCGCCTAAAACTTGGTTTAGCAATAGTGCTGGATAGTACTGTGGATCAGAGCGAGAAATACTTGGATGTCCAATGATCGTGACCGCTTGAGTTTTACCAGCTAGAGATGTTTGCTTCTCATTGGTTGCAGCAAGGTTAGGCACATTAGGAAATTGGAACTTTGGTGCTTTGCCTGTAGCTTTCCATTTACCCAATTTTTCTTCGAGTAAGGCTCTCATAGTCGCAGGATCGAAATCTCCCATGAGTGTGAGAATCGTACTGTCAGGACGATAATAGGTTTTATAGAACTTCGCTAAATCTTCTCGTTTTAAAGATTTGAGAGTTGCTTCAGTTCGCATAGCATTAAAAGGATGCCCTTTAGGATAGAGCGTTGACTGGAAGATCCGCCGCACTAAGGCATTAGGATTATCCAGCTCTGACTTAAAGGCTAGGAGATTGCGTTGGAGATTGAGGTCAAATTCCTTCGCTGGAAAAGTTGCATTTTGCAACAAGTCGGCTAATTGATCGATCACAATTGGCAGATCTTTAGCTAAGCCGATGCCAGAAATACCGACACTTTCCCGACCTGCCGAAAATCCTAAACTTGCGCCACGATTTTCTAAACGTGATGCAAGTGTCAACGCATCTTTGGTGGTTGTGCCATTGGTAAGATTTTGCGCCGTAATTCCTGCCAACCCAGCTTTGTCAATTGAGTCAAAGCCTGAACCTGCATTGATTTCACCCACTAGGGTTACAGTCGGTGTACTGCGATCGGGCAATAACAGAACTTTCAAACCATTAGATAGCGTGAACTTATCAGGCTGAACCGCTGGGGGAATATCGACTTTATTATTTAAAGCGCTTTCTGGTAAATACTTCGCTACTTCTGACGGATCGACAGGAGAGCTAGGTTTAAATGCTTCAGAAGAATGAGCATTACTGGGAGTTGTGCCAGCCCCAGCCGTAATCACCGATGGCTCGAAATATCCAACCACTCGACGATCGCGTTGCAAATATTGCTTGGCGACGCGCTTGACATCCGCGCTCGTGACTTTATCGACAGCACTCAAATAGCGATCGCTATAGCGATAATCCTTAGCGACAGTTTGGTTGTAGCCGATCTGAATTGCTTGAGAATTAACATCACGATTGCCCAAAATATAGCTAGCTCGCATACTAGTTTTAGCTCGTTCTAGTTCTTCTGGGGTAATTGACTGCGTTTGCAATTTGTCAATTTCAGCTAATAAAAGACGATCAAGCTCTTCGAGAGATTTACCTGCTGTCGGTGTCGCACTCATAAAATACCAACCCGTGCCAATCATGGATGAGGCATTACCACTGGCACTACTTGCTAAGCCTGTTTCCACTAGAGCTTGATAGAGTCGTGAGCTTCTTCCAGAGGTCAGAATGCTATGCATCACATCGATCGCGGCGACATCAGCACCATCAACTTTAGGCAAATCTGGATAGACTGCTTGCAAAAATGGCACGCTACCAGGCTCTTTGAGTCGAATTGGTTCCTGAGTAGATTTTGGAGTCGGCGGTTTAGGCTTGTTCTGCTGATCTTCAGGAGTAATTAAAACTTTGGGTTTCGTTGGAGCGGCGATCGCGCCATAGATCTCTCGCACTTTTTTCAGCGTGGCTTCTGTCTCAAAATTACCAACAATCACCAAAGTCGCATTATCAGGGCGATAGAAAGTACGGTAATAATTTTGAATATCCTCAACTGTATAGTTCTCAACATCAGGACGATAGCCAATCACTGGCCAACCGTAAGAACTATCAGGATAAGCCGCTAACATTACCTGTCGATAGAGCCGAGTCCCTGGGCTGTTGTTACCACCATCTAGTTCTGACAAAACCACAGTACGTTCACTTTTGAGTTCGGCTTCACCAGCGACAGTATTGACCATGCGATCGGCTTCCAGCCTAAGCATCGCATCCAGCTTGTCGCTTCCTGCTGTCCCCACATAGGCGGTCATGTCATAGCTAGTAAAAGCATTAGAGTCACTACCTAAGGCACTAAATAAGCGCCCAAACTGAATCGGACGCTCTTTTGTCCCTTTAAACATTAAATGTTCGAGCTGGTGAGAAATACCTGTTATTCCCGCTTTCTCGTTTTGGGAACCAACGCGATACCAGACCTGCACACTCACTACAGGAGCTGTATTCACTTGCTTAGTTAACACCGTCAAACCGTTATCTAAGACAGTTTTAATCACATTTCCTGTCAAAGATTCGGGCGATTGGTTAGTAATTGTAGTAGTTTTGGCAACTAGATCAGGTTGAGCAGCATATGCTTGACCACCAGACAATTGCCCCAAAAATGATTGCCAAGATAGGGGCAAGTTACTGAACATCACCACTGCGATCGCGGTGGCTAGTCCTCGACTCAAAAAAGAGAGCATAAAATTACGCTTCACCGAAATCTCCACGAAATACAGTTTTTATTATAGACAGGCTAACAAGACAAGTTACTTCTAGTGCTATTGCTTATGCGATAGTTTACTCAGGTTTTAGGCATAGCATAATAGTTGTAGCTATTATGCTATGCCTACATCTACCTCCAAAAGCATAATTTTTTCTGTTTCCTTGAGCATTATGAATATAAGCGATGATATGAGTCCTCTGATTTCTCGCGCTGAACTAAAATCTGATCATACTTACGAGCTAATGGATGTAGAAGCGATCCAAAAGGCATTAGGGCGATCGCGTGCCTCTATATATCGCTATGCCCATACCGATCCAGCACAAGGTTTACTGAACTTACCTTACGACCCCACAAGATTAAATCCTGAACTACGCCAAAGCGATCGCGAACCTTTATTGTTTCATCCTACCGAGGTATCAAGATTTGCAAGGGATGTCCTGAAAATGAAACAGGTGACCATTCAGGTACAAGAGCCAGCCCAAAACGAGACTAATCGACTATTACGAGAAATTTTGCAAGAGATGCGATCGCTTAACCAAGCAATCGCATCTCTGCGTAATCTCTAGCACCAGTTTGGATTGAGTTTGCAAAGTTTACAAAACAAAAAAAGCCTTGCTAAGCAAGGCTTTTTTTATTTTGGGAGATGGTTTGCGTAGCAAACCATCTCCCAAAATAAGTTTTAAAAGGCGGTGCTTAGCACCGCCTTTTTTATCTAGTCTTCATCCTCAAACTCATCATCATCTTCCTCGTCATCATCTTCAAATTCGACATCATCATCCACTAGCTCATCGTCAAAACTGCGACGGCTACGTGGTTTATCGACAACGCGAATTGGCTCGATCCGAGGCTCAATGATTTGATAATTACGTGCAGTATTGTCATCAATGATCACATCATCCGCTTCTTCGTCATAGCCGAGTTCTGGCTCATAGCCATTATCGACATCAACAATTGGCGTATCGTAAGCATTAAAGCCCGTACCCGCAGGAATCAAACGACCGATAATCACGTTCTCTTTCAAGCCGCGCAACCAGTCAGACTTACCTTCGATCGCAGCTTCAGTGAGAACACGAGTGGTCTCTTGGAAACTCGCCGCCGAGATAAAGCTGTCGGTATTTAAACTTGCCTTCGTAATACCCATCAATACAGGTGTGTAATCCGCAGGTGCGCCGCCCGTAATTTCCATCGCTTCGTTGATTTGTTCAACTTGATGAAGTTCTACCAACTCACCAGGAAGACGAGTAGTATCACCACCATCCTCGATCCGAACCTTAGAGGTCATCTGCTTAACGATTACCTCAATGTGTTTATCGGAAATATCTACACCTTGAGATTGGTATACCGACTGGACTTCGTTCATTAAGAACTCTTGTACCTTTTGCAACCCGATTAGAGCCGCTTTTCTGACTCCAAGAGATTCCTTGTAAGTATGGAAATAGATATCGAGAATGTCATGCGGATTAGCAGGCCCATCGGTAAGTGCTTCACCAGCCAAGAGCTTCTGACCATCAGAAATAATCACACTCTGACCAGCATTGAATGAATAGTCATCATCCAGAACGCCATCATCACCAAGAATCTTCACTTCAGGATTGTCGTCAGAGTCGTAGGTAACTTGAGCAGTTCCTGTTGTCCGTGCAAGTACACACATTTCCTTGGGTTTACGTGCTTCTAGTAGTTCTTCAATCCGAGGTAACCCTTGGATGATGTCTCCAGTTTTGGCACGTTCAAATACCAGCAGCGCAATGTTGTCTCCACGCTGAACAAGGTCAGCGTCATGGATTTGCAACAAGGCTCCAGGGGATACGAGGTAGGGGCGACCGATGCGAAATACGACTGAGTCATTCTCAATCCTGAGGACTTGTCCAGACTCTTCAGTAATCACACCATCGCCAATTTCATCACCCGATCGCAAGAGATCGCCAACTTTAACTGTGGGACTAGGACAATGTGTCGTAATGCAATCTGATTCAGTGACTACCAGCAAACGACGAACTACTTCCGAGCCTTGACGAATACCACGGATCTGACCTGGTTTCTTACAGAGAATTTCGGTACGGGCGACAACTGCGCCAGGCTCAATGCGATCGCCGTCATTTACCAATAGTCTTGTCCGCGAGTTGCTATGGGCAGGATCGCCAGAGTTGTCTTGACGAATCACCAACGATTCGAGAATTACCAATTGCAAGCGTAGACTGCCTGGATCGGTGTCGTTAGGAATAAACTCGATGTCCGCAGCTAATTGAGGGGCATCAGTATCAACTTCTAACAATAATTGCGTCTTCAATAGCTCAACGCTGTCGATCGCCTTCACGCGATCGCCATCCTTGTAAGGAATACGCTGAACTGCACGGAGACCAATTGAACGACCTTCTTGATTAACCGATTCTTGGCTAGGAACTGTTGGAATATCGGGGACTTGGTATTCTTCCACAGGACGCAACAACAATGCTGGCCCCTCGGTTGAGTCCAGATATTCCACATAGCGCAGCTCAGGAGAAACTAATCCAGGCATGATTTCCGTTCCGGGATAAGCCAAAGACCCATTCTTTTGCATCGCCGTTTGTGGATCATCGACCAAATGTAAGTCACCTGGCTTGATCACGATTTCACGCAAAATATCGTTCTTTTGGAATACTTCGACCACACCAGCAGTTTGACTGAAGATATCCTTGACGACTTCAGTACCAGCTTCGATGAACTGATTTTCTTCGACCATCAACAGGGAAGCATCTTTGTTCACCTCATGGGTTTCTTCAGGAACCCAGAGTAATGTGCCGCCTTTAACGACTTCATAACCCTGCTTGCCCTTGCTACGCTTAGCGACTTCTACACCAGCAAACTTGATAATACCGCCGCTCTTAGTTTGATAAGTATCATCAATCAGTTCAGCAACGACTTGATTGTTAATCAGTTTTGAGCCTGGAGAAGCTTTCAGGGAGAAGCTTTGACCACCTTGAGTCTCAAGCACATAATGCTCACGACCTTGATAGCTTTCTTCTTTGACGATCGCCTGATCCAAGATGACCGAAGCTGTGATAATTTCCACTTCACGGTTATGGCGACTATCTTCTTCGCTAAGACGGACAACTCCACCATGCTCAGTAATCAAGCGAGTTTCCGCAAGCACATCGCCCTCTTGGACTTGGGCTTCATTTTTGACGGTTGGTTCCGCAGTTGGCGGTAAGTCATAGACTTCACCAGCCAATACCCAAACCCGACCTTTTTCCCCACGAGCTACGTAGCTGGTATTACCTTGACGGTCTTTTTTCTCTTCGATCGCTAGATCTGAGAATAATACTTCGCCAGCTAAACCAGTATTCAGCGCTTTAGTTGCTTTTTCGGTGGTTTTACGAGAGGTTTTACCAGTGATCGATACCTCAGCCATCAATTGGTTTTGAGTTACTTTCTGTCCATCGCGCACTAATAATGTCGAACCTTGGGTGATCGCATAGACTTTTTTGCCTTCAGAACTTTCTAAAGAAAAGTCACCATTTGACTCAACGATAAAGGCATCTTCACCGTGGCGAGTACGCATGGGGCGAACTTTTAACTTTTTGTTGTATTTGATTGTGCCATCATGGGGAGCGCGTTGCTGTTCTGCAACTTCCCCAGTAAATACACCACCCGTGTGGAATGTCCGCATGGTTAGCTGTGTACCAGGCTCACCAATGGACTGCGCCGCGATAATCCCTACGGCTTCGCCGATGTTTACCAACTCTAAATGAGCTAAGCTCCAGCCATAGCACATCTGACAAACTGCGCGAGTAGATTCGCAAGTAAAGGCAGAACGTACACAAACTTCTTCGACACCAGCTTTGGCTACGGCTAAAGACAAGTCTTCAGAAATTTCTTGGTTATGAAAAACAATCACTTCGCCTGTTTTGGGATCGATAATATCCTCAGCCGCTACACGACCAAATAAGCGATCGGAAAGCTTGATCAGGGTCTTTTCCCCGTCTTTCATTGCTTTCAGACGAATGCCGCGAGCTGTGCCGCAATCATTTTCGCGGACGATTACATCTTGTGATACGTCTACCAGACGGCGAGTAAGATATCCAGAGTCAGCTGTCCGTAACGCAGTATCTACCAGACCTTTACGCGCACCATATGACGAAATAATGTATTCAGTAACTGTCAATCCTTCGCGGAAGTTCGTTTTAATCGGTAAATCGATGATTTGCCCTTGTGGATCGGCCATCAACCCACGCATACCAACTAGCTGACGCACCTGCGAAATATTTCCGCGAGCACCAGAGAACGCCATCATGTAAACAGAATTGAGGGGATTGTTGCTTTTGAAGTTTTTCACCACCTCATCCTTGAGGTTATCGTTAGCAACGTTCCAAGTATCAATTACTTTTTGGAAGCGTTCTACTTCGGTAATTTCGCCCCTTGTATAACGGCTTTCTGTTTCTTCAATCTCCAGTTCTGCCGCCGCTAGCAAAGCTTTCTTACTAGCAGGAACCTGCAAATCCTCAATACTAATTGAAACACCTGCCTGAGTTGCATAGCGAAAACCTAACGCCTTAAGTTGATCAGCAACGTTGGCAGCGCTAGTTGTTCCATAATTCGTAAAAGCCCAAGCAATTAACTTTTTCAGTTGGCCTTTGTCAATTGTGCGATTAATAAAGCGCTGAGGCTTCTTTTGTTCAGGCGAGTCCGTGTTGCTAGTCGTGAAATCTGCCATGGTATTAAGCTATTAAATAATCTTTGGAGTAATTAATCGAAATTCTATGTTTTTAGTCACATCGCTAAGCGATGTGACTAAAAACAGTTAACTCGCTAGGGATGCATAGATTGCTTGATTGAAAATCACACGCCCAGGAGTGGTTTTAATGTATTGAGAAATCAAACCGCCTTCAGCATCTTCACGAATACGACGGAAATCAAATTCCTTTACTTTCGTACCATCTTCTAGAACTGTGACCTTGGGTTCTTCATCGTCTTTTTCTTCGCCTTGACCTTCAAGAATTCCTTCAAAACGTACCCAAACACTGGCGTGAATATCGATTTCGCCTTGTTCGTATGCCATCACGACATCATTGAAGTTGGAGAAGTAACGTCCTAAACCCTTCTGTTTGTAAGGATTATCAGTTGTGAGATAGTAACAACCCAAAACCATATCTTGGCTAGGTGTAACGATCGGACGACCAGTAGCAGGCGAGAGAATGTTATTAGATGCAAGCATCAATAGACGCGCTTCCGCCTGTGCTTCAATCGACAGAGGCACGTGAACCGCCATTTGGTCACCGTCGAAGTCAGCGTTAAAGGCAGGACAGACAAGCGGATGCAGTTGAATTGCACGACCACTTACCAGCAAAGGTTCAAAAGCTTGAATACCTAATCTGTGCAGCGTCGGGGCACGGTTTAACATGACGGGGTGTTCGCGGATCACATCTTCAAGGACATCCCAAACAGCTGGGTCATTGCGTTGAATCAGTTTCTTCGCCGCTTTAATGTTATTCACCAGCCCTGTTTTAATCAGGCGATGAATCACGAAAGGCTGGAATAGCTCGATCGCCATTTCCTTGGGCAAACCACATTGATGAATCTTCAGGTTAGGTCCGACAACGATTACCGAACGTCCAGAATAGTCAACCCGTTTACCGAGCAAGTTTTGACGGAAACGACCCTGCTTGCCTTCGATGATGTCCGAGAGAGACTTGAGTGGGCGATTATTTGCACCAACCACCGTGCGTCCACGACGACCGTTATCGATCAACGCATCAACAGCCTCCTGCAACATCCGCTTTTCGTTACGGACGATAATTTCAGGCGCAAGAATTTCCTGTAATCGAGCTAGGCGATTATTACGGTTAATTACTCGACGATACAAATCATTCAAATCGCTCGTGGCAAAGCGTCCACCGTCAAGCTGTACCATCGGACGCAAATCTGGAGGAATTACTGGAATTACATCCAATACCATCCAGTCTGGTCTAGAACCTGTCGCTACAAAGTTATCAACCACGCGCAGACGCTTAATTAACTTGGCGCGTTTTTGACCTTTAGAGTTTTCGATATCGGTGCGGAGACGCTCTGCTTCTTTCTCAAGATTGATATTTTGCAATAGCTGCTTGATTGCTTCTGCTCCAATACCTACTTCAATCCCATCTAGTACAGGATCTTCAGCATAAATTTGATCTTCAAGATCAATCCATTGATCCTCTGAAAGCAATTGCTTATAAGAGAGGTTATAGGCAGTAGCAAGCACTTCTCCAACTTCAACAATTTTTCCTTCTGATGTAGTTGGAGTATGCTTGGGATGTAGAGGGTAAGCTATTTCAACGCCATCAATGCCACGCACAATAATTTCACGGCTATTGACTACGGTAACTTCGCCATCGACCTCAGACTGAATCCCAGGATTAAGGACAACGTAGGCATTGAAGTAAACAATTTGCTCAACATCACGTAGAGGGATATCCAGCAGAGTAGCCATATAACTAGGGATACCCTTGAGATACCACACATGGGTAACTGAGGCAGCTAGCTTAATAAAGCCCATGCGATGACGACGTACTCGTGATTCTGTCACTTCTACACCGCAGCGTTCGCAGACAATACCGCGATGACGCACACGTTTATACTTACCGCAATGACATTCCCAATCCTTTGCGGGACCAAAAATCCGTTCACAGAACAAGCCATCCATTTCTGGCTTCAATGTGCGGTAGTTAATAGTTTCAGGTTTTGTGACTTCGCCAACCAAACTGCCATTTGGTAGAACTCGTTCGCCCCATTTACGAATGCGATCGGGTGATGCCAAGCCAATCTTGACATAGTCAAATCGCTGTTCCACTTTCGCCATACGTTACAACGTCCTTAGTAAATTGACTATTTATAAATTCTTCAACTGATTATCAATAAATTCGTAATTTGTAATTCGTAATTCGTAATTATCAATTACGAATTACGAATTACGAATTGTCTGATTTAATTAGTCATCATCCTCATCAAAATTGATATCGCCTCGATAGACAGACTCATAGGTAGGACGATTTGGTGTACGGCGTGAGCCAGTATCCACCATCAAATCCACTTCAGTATCTTGGTTGCTACCGTCCTCAGATAGCTTGTGGACTGACACATCCAAACATAAAGATTGAAGCTCACGCACCAATACCTTGAATGATTCTGGCGTACCAGGTCGAGGAATTGCGTGACCTTTAACGATCGCATTGAGTGCTTCGTTACGTCCCGTCATATCGTCAGATTTAACTGTGAGCAACTCTTGGAGAATATAGGCAGCACCGAATGCTTCCAACGCCCATACTTCCATTTCTCCAAAGCGCTGACCACCCTGTTGAGCTTTACCGCCAAGTGGCTGCTGCGTAACTAGTGAGTAAGGACCAGTCGAACGAGCGTGGATCTTGTCATCGACAAGGTGAACTAGTTTCAGCATATATGCTTTACCAACAGTCACGGGCTGATCGAATGGCTCACCTGTACGTCCGTCATAGACGACCAACTTACCTGGGAATTCATCATTAAAGATCCAGTCTTTGCCAGTGTGATTACGAGCATGTTCTAGCTGACCATTCACCAACTCTCTTGAAGCTTCTTCTCCGTACATTTCATCAAATGGCACGATCTTAAAGCGAGCATTCAAGTTTTCGGCTGCCCAACCGAGCAAGCATTCAAACACTTGTCCTACGTTCATCCGTGAAGGCACACCCAGAGGGTTCAGCACGATATCAAGAGGAGTGCCGTCGGGCAAGAATGGCATATCTTCTTTCGGCAAAATGCGCGAAATAATGCCCTTGTTGCCGTGGCGACCTGCCATCTTATCGCCGACTTGGATCTTGCGTTTTTGAGCAACATAGACGCGGACGACCATGTTTGCCCCAGGGGGTAACTCATCGCCTTGTTCGCGAGTAAATACGCGCACATCGACAACACGACCCTTTTCACCGTTAGGCACACGCAATGAGTTGTCTCTAACATCACGAGCCTTTTCACCAAAAATTGCTCTTAGGAGTTTTTCTTCAGGTGGTTGATCAGATTCACCCTTTGGTGTGACCTTGCCGACAAGGATTTCTCCAGAACTTACCCAAGCACCGATGCGGATAATGCCCTGCTCATCAAGATTACGCAGAGAATCTTCACCGACGTTAGGAATTTCGCGAGTGATTTCTTCGGGACCGAGTTTGGTTTGTCTTGCTTCAATTTCATATTTTTCAACGTGAATCGAAGTGTACACATCATCAATTACGAGGCGCTCATTAATTAAAATTGCGTCTTCGTAGTTGTAGCCTTCCCAAGGCATATAAGCAACGAGAATGTTCTGTCCAAGAGCGATTTCGCCGCCTTCGGTTGCTGAACCATCGGCAAGAACTTGTCCTGAAACCACCGTATCGCCAACCCAGACCAGAGGACGCTGATTTAAGCAGGTGTCTTGGTTTGATCGCTGATATTTTTGCAGACGGTAGCTGCTCTCTAGTCCAGTATCATCAGCCTTGACGCGAATCTCATCCGCAGATACATAGGAGACTTCACCTGTAACTCGCGAGACGATCACCATACCTGAGTCACGAGCGGCTTGAGCTTCTAGCCCAGTACCAACAAGAGGACGCTCAGGACGCAATAGTGGAACGGCTTGACGCTGCATGTTCGAGCCCATCAGGGCTCGGTTAGCATCATCATGCTCAAGGAATGGAATCAGCGATGTTGCCACCGAGATAATCTGTACAGGCGAAACCGCGACATAGTCGATTTCTTCGGGACTTGCCGTACCCCATTCTTGACGATAGCGAATTGGCACGATTTCAAGGAAGATATAGCCTTCGTCGTTGGTAGCTACGTCACCAGGGGCGACACGGAATTCATCTTCTTCATCAGCCGTCATATAGACAGGCTCTTGATTTTTTAGAACTTTGCCGTTTTCGACCGCGTAGTAAGGAGTCTCAATGAATCCATACTGGTTAACACGAGCGTGAGTTGCCAAAGAACCGATCAACCCTGCGTTAGGACCTTCAGGAGTTTCAATGGGGCAGATGCGACCGTAATGGCTTGGGTGAATATCCCGCACTGCAAAGCCTGCACGTTCACGAGTTAGACCACCAGGGCCAAGAGCGCTAAGACGGCGTTTGTGAGTTAACTCAGCAAGAGGATTGGTTTGGTCCATGAACTGAGACAGTTGGCTGGAACCAAAGAATTCTTTGATTGCGGCTACTAGCGGCTTGGGATTAACCAACGAGGCTGGCGTGAGAGCGTCAACATCAGACACAGTCATCCGTTCGCGAATGATCCGTTCTAGACGATTTAAGCCAACACGGACTTGGTTTTGTAGCAATTCACCAACTGACCTAACGCGACGGTTGCCCAAGTGGTCAATGTCATCGATTTCACCGATGTCAAACTTGAGGTTGATCAGATAGTTGATTGCAGTGAGAATATCCTTCTCGGTCAATACCCGCATGGTGTCTGGGGTATTTAAGCGCAATTTCTTGTTGAGCTTATAACGTCCAACCTTTCCGAGGTCATAACGTTTGGGGTCAAAAAAGCGCGATCGCAAAAGTTCACGACCACCCGACTCGGTAGGTGGCTCACCTGGGCGGAGCTTGCGATAAAGTTCTTTGAGTGCTTCGTCTTCGTCAAACTGACCTTCTTTGTCAATTGTTTTCTGGAAGTACTCACGGTGAGTAAGAGCATCAAGAATTTCGGCATCACTCAAGCCGATCGCTTTGAGTAGTACCTGCGCAGAAAGTTTACGAGTTTTGTCAATACGAACCCAGACAAGATCATTCTTGTCGGTTTCAAATTTCAGCCATGCTCCTCGGTTAGGAATAAGGCTGGCGTTGTAAGTGCGGCGACCATTCTTGTCAATCTCTTGTTTGTAATAAACCCCAGGGCTACGCACAATCTGATTGACGATGACTCGCTCAGCACCGTTAATAATAAATGTTCCACGATCTGTCATTAGAGGCAGATCGCCGATAAAAACTTCTTGCTCCTTTATTTCTCCTGTTTCTTTGTTAATAAGCCTCGTGGGAACGTACATCTGTACGGCATAGGTGGCATCCCGACGTTTGGACTCATCAACACTATATTTTGGGCGCTTGAGTTTATAATCTTTGGCAATGAAATGGAGTTCCATTTTGCCCGTATAATCTGTAATCGGTGAGAAACTCTCAAGCTCTTCAATAAGTCCTTCTTCTAGGAACCATCGAAAACTCTCCCGCTGGATTTCTACAAGATCTGGTAGAACGAAGGCAGGAGTAACAAGAGTAGGCTTATTCATGCACTAAGTGACTGCAGTTTTAGTGGGCGGAGTATATGTCTAGGTTTGACTCAAGACATAAGCACATTATCCTAACGCAGCTGTGATCTGATTGTCAAGCTATTTTTTTTATGACCCAATTTTAAGATTTGTCGCACCGTCGTGACAAATCTTAAAATTGGGTCATAAAAAGATCACAAGAAATTACGCTTTGTGACTTTGGCAGGAAAATCATTGTTGCGGATTTGGACTTGGAGAATTTGCTCCATTTTTGCTAGTTCAGATGGGACATAGCCAAAGGCGATCGCCTTGCCCAAAGTTGGGGACATTGTGCCACTGGTGACAATGCCGACAGTTTCGCCTTCATAGCGAATTGGGTAATCATGGCGGGCAATATTGCGTCCTTCTAATTCTAAGCCGATTAATTTGCGGGTGACTCCATTTTGTTTCTGCTCTTCTAAAACCTCACGCCCAATAAAATCACCTTTCTCTTTGAGATGCACGATCCACTGAAGATCGGCTTCGAGAGGTGTGATCGTGTCATTCATATCCTGTCCATAGAGATGCATTCCTGCTTCCAGACGCAAGGTGTCACGGCAACCTAAGCCACAAGGTACAACACCAAGATCGAGTAATTTTTGCCAAAGCGCTTTACCCGTTTCGATATCGGTCATGATTTCGCAGCCATCTTCCCCTGTATAGCCCGTCCGCGCAATAAAGCTGGGTGTTCCTAAAATATCGGTGCGAGTATGCCCAAATCGCAAACGCGGTAATTTCAATAAATCCGCTGTCACGAGATCTTGAATAGTGACGATCGCAGTTTTACCTTGTACGGCAATCAAGATTTGCGAAGCCGAGTTATCAATCAAGCGATCGCCTAAATGCTGTTGCAACCATGCTTTGTCTTTGTCAGTGGTCGAGGCATTGACAATTACTGACCAATTTTCGCGATCGCCATCAGGTTCATGACGATAAAAAATCACATCGTCAATAATTCCTGCTTGCTCATTGAGTAAAACTGTATATAGCGCTTGCCCCACTTTTAAGCGCCCTAAGTTCGATGGTACAAGTTTGTTCAAAGTTTCGAGAACGCCTTCGCCTGTGATCGCAAATTTACCCATATGCGACACATCAAACATCCCCACCTGCGATCGCACGGCATTATGTTCTGCGACCAGCCCTTTATACTGCACGGGCATCTCCCAACCGCCAAATTCCACTAGCCGCGCACCAGAAGCAACATGGAGATCATAAAGAGGAGTGCGTTTCAGAGGGTTCGTCATGATTGCGATTAAAAAATTATTACAACTATAATTATGCAATCTTGAGTTGTCCCGTTCACGGTTTGGATAAATTTATTGTTTGCTTTCACGATTACTTTTTGCAGAATAGATAGACTCAATTAAAGCTTTAGCTTCAGATGCACCTTCTGACTTCTGAAACTCCCAAGGATAGGGCATTTTGCCATGTAAAACCATGCGGATACCGAGAGGAAAAATACTTAGTAATCCTTTGATATCGCGGAAGTTATCACCAACTACGCGCACCCCAAATTTACTTTCGTCGATCCATCCATCTTCTTTGACTAGCTCAACCATCGCGTGTCGATGACGCTGAGCGGTGGATTCTGGTAAATCTGTATTAGCGAGGATCTCATGTTTGATTTGAGAAATTCGATCTAGAGGTTGTACTTCTACTGGACAGACTTCATTGCAGTTATAGCAGCGCGTGCAGTCCCAAACAAATCCTGATTCGTTATATTTCTCTACCCTTTCCTCAGTGCGATCGTCGCGATTATCTGCCATGACTCGATATGCTTTGGCTAGGGCGTGGGGGCCAACAAAGCGATCGCTGACAGCCGCAGCATTACATTCGGAATAGCAGGAACCGCAGAGAATGCAATTGGCAGCAGCTTGGAGTTTGGCGCGTTGGGCTGAGGTTTGGAGGTATTCAGTTTTGCTGATTTGCCGTGATGCGGTGGAGACGTAGGGATCGACTTTGGCGAGATTATCCCAAAACTTAGTCATGTCTACGATCAAGTCCTTGATCACGGGTAGATTTTGCATTGGTTCGATGACCAGTTCGGTATCGCGATCGCTCATTACTTCGCTGATATGTTTCTGACAAGCTAAGCCCGATCGCCCATTAATTCGCATCGAGCAAGATCCGCAAATGGCGTTGCGACAGTTGCGCCGAAAGCCAATGGAGCCATCCTGTTCACCTTGAATTTTGATTAATGCATCAAGTACAGTTGTGCGATCGGGGTCGGCTTCGATTTGATAGGTTTGATAAGTGGGTTCACTATTGCGCGATGTTTGGCGGCGAAGCTTGACTGTAATATTCATGGGTGATTATTTGCGATCGGGCTTTGTGCAGTAAGTTTAACTTTAACTCAATGTTTGGTGGATGGGGCGATCAAGATATTCAAAAGAGGAAATAGATTCTTCATAATTTATGATGTTGCACCAAACAAAAGGGGGACAATTTCTTCAGCAGCTCCTAAATACTCCTCTTTAAAGTAAGGATTCTTAGGTTCCATCGGCTCTAAGTTGATCAGGATAGTTCTAGCTCCAGCATAATCGGCTGATCGGACAAATCCAGAGGCTGGATAGA
Organism: Pseudanabaena sp. BC1403; assembly: GCF_002914585.1. Classification (NCBI taxonomy): domain Bacteria; kingdom Bacillati; phylum Cyanobacteriota; class Cyanophyceae; order Pseudanabaenales; family Pseudanabaenaceae; genus Pseudanabaena; species Pseudanabaena sp. BC1403. Next base: position 164,363 of record NZ_PDDM01000006.1, on the reverse strand, counting down.
CAGTTCCAGAAGTACCGATCGCGATAAAAAGGTCACAATCCCGTAAGGCTCGTTTCGTTAACCACTCTTCCTTAACTGGTAGGTGTTCGCCAAACAGTACTATATCTGGACGCAGTGGGGAACTACAAATCTGGCAAATAGGTAGCACATCATCATAAGGGTTACTGTCTAAATAAGCTGTCAGATTACAGGTAGGGTTACTGCATCGAGTGCGACAAACGTTACCATGGATCTCAATAACGTTTGAGCTACCTGCAAGTTGATGTAGTCCATCAATGTTTTGAGTAATAAGCGTGAATTGCTTATCTGGAGACAATTTAGCTTCAAACTGTGCCAGCTTAATGTGAGCGACATTGGGTTGTGCTGTTGCTAATTGCTTTCTCAAGGCTCCATCTAGTTGCCAGATTGCTCTTGGATTGGTTTTAAGTAAAGAACTATCTGCATATTCAATTGGATTAATTTCATTCCATAATCCTCCTTTACCTCGAAAAGGTCGAATTCCCGAAGCAACAGATACTCCAGCGCCAGTTAAAACAACAATTTTGCGATAATGAGAAAAGTTTATGGCTTTCATGAAATAGCTTGCATTATCTATATTGAGTTACAGGTTTATCAATAACATTCCCAAACTAGACAAGTTCGCTTCACCAATAAACTAGAAAGTTAAGCCAATTATGGTTAAATCACTTCAGTAAAAGACTAGATAGCTATGTTAAAGGTTCTAGAGAGCCAAGGGGCGATCGCTGGTGATAAATGGGCATCAATCCAGATGGTCATGCGACTAATACAGGATGATTAAGTTTACGAGATGCATACGCTATTGCTGCTTTTAGGTCATCTCTTTCTAGATCGGGCATTTCTTCTAAAATCTCTTCGGCACTAAGTCCTGCCACAAACAAGTCGAGAACGTCTGAAACGCGAATTCTCATGCCACGAATGCAGGGACGACCGCTGCATTGTTTGGGGCTGATGGTGATTCTTTTAAGTAGGTCTGGCATTTTCTCTATCACTTTTCTCTAGTATAAATGAGTTATGGAGTTTCGTATTTCTAAGCATTGTTAAAATAAAGTGCTTTTGGGAGCTATTAACCATCTATTTCTTTAACGGTATTTTTTCTGCCTAGACAAGTTATTGAATATTGTAAACCAGCTAAATTTATACATGTTCATTAATTAAAATGATATAAATTATATACAGAATATATAGAAGGTATATAAAATGGATCGCTATCTCTATGCAGCTGAAAGAAAGTGTGACTATGAGAACTTTGCAGCCGTCTGTCCAACTTGCAAGCAATGGAATATATATAACCGTATAACAGATCTAAAAACAATTGATCCAATCTGCTTTAAAACAGTTCAATGCATTTATTGTGAACAGTTGTTCAATATAAACTATGACCAAATAGGAGAGCCATACGAGTATTTAATTCTTGGGATTCGTCAACTATTAAAACAGAAACAGTATATGTATTGTATCCTAAATCTAGCTCAGGCAATAGAATGCTTTTTAAATCATAGCATTTGGATTAAACTATTATATCATCCTTATAAAAACAAATTTCTTAGAGAAGAAGATTTTGATGTTGTTTATGCCGAGATTGGTAAAAAGATGGAGAGGCTAACATTTAAACCACTTATAGATATGTTCTTTTGGCTATATCTAAATGATAGAAAATTTACATCAAAAAATGAGATTTTAGCTTTTTTAAATACAGAAGTAAAAGAAAAGAAATTTAAGAACTATGCTGATAATTTAAAGGATATAGATATCATAAATTCAAGTGGTGCAGAGACAGCTGATCTACTAATTAGATTAAAAAAGATGAAAGTCTCATCTTTGCGAAACCAAGTAGTTCACAAATATGCGTATAGACCATCATTGGATGAAGTTATGGAATGTTGGCATGAAACTGAAGAAATTGTATTTGGATTAGCTACACAGTTAGATACAAAATACTTTTTCTAATTGCAGCAATCAATAGAAATTTGTAAGTATATTATGACAATCAATAATTAGTGATATAAAGGTATCTTTAGCAAATCAATTTCTCTTGACGAGAACTAAAAAAAGTGCGATCGCCTATTTCTACCCTACTGAAATTCTGACATTTTAGGCGATTATTTTTGTCTGTAAGGATCTGTTAGCGATCGCGCTTGATGATGACAAAAGGCGATCGCTAGTTATGGATTAGTGAATAGGTGATCGCATTTATTATTAGGGTTTTGCTAAACTAAAACTAACTTGAGCGTGAGTCGAGAAAAGTAGTATGAACACAATTAAAAGTGAGATAGTACAACGCTTAGAAATTATTTCTGATGATAAGCTGCGAGAAGTTCTTAGCTTTTTAAACTATCTTGTCTGGCAAACTGAAAACTCACGCACTCTAGAAGATACAGACTGGCTAGAGAGCGACTTGTCAAGTTTAGACAACTATGAACCCTATGAATGGCAAGAAGGAGAACTACAAGAAGGGCTACCCGTTAAATTTATCGTGACAGTCTAAAGAGAATAGAAAGCAAGATAGTCGCCAAAAAATGAAGATAGAAAGAGGGAGTAAAACCCTGTAATAGCATTTGGGAAGTCAAAAATCTAAGATCTGGGATAATCCTAAAAAAATAAAAAGATTGCTAAGCCACTAGCAGAAATCGAAACTTTAATTCAGAATAGGTAAAACTTATTGAAGCCATGACAAACATCTTCAAACTTCCCAACAACCTAAATCATCTAGAAAAATTTGAGCAAATAGTTACTGGTGAAAACATCCAGATTGAGCGCATTATTTCTACAGGGCAAACTACGACCTCTGGACAATGGTATGACCAAAATACCGATGAATGGGTGATTTTACTTCAAGGCGAAGCGGAGCTATCCTATGCTGATGATATGAGGATAAAACTAAAAGCAGGCGACTATCTGCTCATCCCCGCGCATACAAAGCATCGTGTTGAATATACCAGTATCGAGCCACCTTGCATTTGGCTAGCAGTACATGGGCAAATGTAACTCAATGACTGTAAGACAAATAGGACTTACGCAAATCAACCAAGAACTAAAGTTCTTGGCTCAAAGCTCAAGTCAGTTAAAACTGACTAAAGAAAGCCTCAAACCAACCTGTTTCAACAGGTTTAAGCTTTTAGCCCGCAATTTATTGCAGGGCAGATGCGTGAGTCCTAACAAATCAACAATCTGAAAAGCCCAAAAGAGAAAGGCGGCGCTTCGCGCCGCCTTTCTCTTTTGGGCTTTATGTCCTGAGGCTTAAAGTCTTGTTGGGGTTGCTGACTAACTGTTCTAGAAATTTCTAATAGTTTGCAAGCAACTGCTCAATCATCAGGAACAAGAGGGGTGTATAACCAAACCGATACAACCTAGATACCTGAAAGGCTTGTAGTATATGGACAAGATATCGAATGGGTTCTATATTCTGTCATTTTGCGTAAGTTCAAAACTCTCAGAAGCAGTCAAGTTTTGGAGTTGCTCAATACGCTCTGCTAAACCAGCAATTGTGGGTGACTGAAATAAATCGACGATGGTGATCTTAACTTGAAAGACTAGAAGTAATCGATTTACCAATTTGTTTCCCAATAAAAAATGTCCTCCTAACTCAAAGAAGTCGTCATCGATACCCACCTGATTAATTTCCAAGACCTTCATAAAAATCTGGGCAATTTCTCTCTCTGTGGCGGTGCGTGGTGCGATGAAATCTATGGCTAAGTCAATGCTAATTGACTCTGCTAGCGGTAAACTATGACGATTCACTCTTCCATTCTCATCAATAGGGAATGATTTCAATAGGATGAACTCGGTAGGAATCATATACTTCGGCAACCTTTTTTCTAGAAAACGGCGGAGGTTGCGAGAGTTGAGCGTATAGCCCAAGATCGGTACAATATAGGCAATTAGTTGTTGATCATCTACAAGCTCTGCACGATCAATCTGCTCAATGACAATAGTTTCCTGTATTTGAGGATGTTGCATCAGTATAGCTTCAATATCTTCTAGTTGAATATAGAATCTGTGTATTTTTATTTGATGCTCAATTCGTCCCAAAAACTGAATCGTTCCGTCTGATGAGTAGAGCGTGCGATCGCCAGTTTTATAGATAGCGGCATCGAGACCGCCAATATAAAGCTCTCCAGGAATACCAATAGGAGTAGGTTGTAAGCATGGATCGAGAATATAGGTACTAAACTTACGGACTGATTTATCAATAGGCAATTCGCGTCCAGCTAATTCTGGAATTATTAGCTTTGCCAAATCGATGGAGCTTGTTTGATTCCATGTTGCTAACTGTTCTTGTTCTGTCAATGTTAGGATTGGAAGTGCCGAAATAGTGCAATCAGGATTTTCGACAATAGCTGCTAGCAAGGTCTGAAAATGCGCTAACATTCGATTCATTCGAGACTCATCAAACAAATCTGTGTTGTATTCCAATTTCCCGATTAATCCCGTATCTCCTTCCACCAAGTGCATGGTTAGATCTAAATCAGATGTCTGATTGTTAATGCGTTCATATTCAACTTTGAGTCCTGACAACTCAATACTCTTTGTCGAAAAAGCATTTTGGAGAATTAACATCACCTGAAATAATGGCGCATAGGTTAAACTCTGCCCTAGCTCAAATTCAACTATTAACTTTTCAAAGGGCAGGCTTTGGTGAGCTAAGGCTCCTAGGACTGTTTCGCGTACTCGCTTTAGTAAATTTCGGAAACTGGGATTTCCTGATAAGTCAGTTCGGAGAACTAATGTATTAATAAAACAACCGATTAGGTTTTCGATTTCTGATTGATGACGGTTAGCGATCGGCGAACCTACTACAATGTCATTTTGTCCTGTATAACGAAATAGGAGTGTTTGTAAAGCTGCTAATAAAATCATGAATAAAGTAGCTTCATTCTGCTCGGATAGAGATTTGAGGGATTCAGCGAGCGTTTTTGGTATTAAAAAAGATAAGGTTTTACCCCTAAAAGATTGGATAGAAGGACGGGGGCGATCGCTTGTGAGGGATAATAAATCGGGAGAATTAGCTAATTGTCGCTTCCAGTAATCGAGATCATTCTCTAGTGCTTTGCCCTGTAAGTGCTGTTGCTGCCAAACTGCAAAATCAGCATATTGAATTGGTAAAGGCTCCAGAGGAGAAGGTTTACCTGAGGAAAATGCCGCATACAGAACATTCAATTCTCCAAAAAAGATGCCCAGAGACCAAGCATCCATAGCAATGTGATGGATAGTTAAGATCAGTACGAATTCGCAAACATCACTTTGGACTAATGTTGTTCGCAACAATAATGAATCTATTGCTAGATCAAACGGCTGACAAGCTTGAAAGGATGCAATGCGATTGATTTCCCTTTCTCGTTCGGGAATCTGGTACATTTGTAGATCAATCATCCTTAGCGTCCAGTTTCTGGGTGGGATAATAATTTGAGTTAATTCTCCCGTAGTCGTTTGGTAGTTTGTGCGGAGAATTTCGTGGCGCTGAATGATTTCTCGGATACTTTGCTCCAGAGCATCTACATTGAGATTCCCTGTGATTTTCAGAGATATAGAAACATTATTGGAGACTGCACTGGTGGTTCCTAATTGATGTTGAAACCACATTCCTTGTTGTTCAAAGGAGACGACAAGATGATTCTGTTTAGATAGATCTCTTTTGGGAATTGTCCAAGACTTAGGTTGTTGGACTTGCTTTTGGCTGATGCGCCGCTTTAATAAAGCCTGTTGCTCTGGAGACAAAGCCGCAATGCGTTTGGATAAATCATTCATCTTTTAACTCTCTATCAATTCTGTTTAATTGGTTTTAATTGTGGAATCTGTCTGTCAGAAACCTATTCCACTTGATTGGCGATGGTAACTTCCATATGTTGACGCTTTGACCACCACAGGAACAGCATGGCTAAACCACTGTAAGCTGCGACAATTGCCACGATCGCGAAATCTGCAAACATCCATGTAACTCCCAGTCCCTCTCCTAACCAAAACGTTCCTAATGCACCTAGTAAGATCCCAGATCCTAACTTAATCAATACTTCTGGAACATTGAGCAAATAGTTATGCAAGGCAGCGACAATGACTACCGCAAATATGAGGGCGATCGCAGTTCCAGCTAAAGACTCATACCATGCTCCTGAAGCTAATCCTAAGGTGACCACGAGGATCGCAATCTCCAAAGCTTCGAGGATTGCACTTTTGGTCATCACCCAAAAATTCAGATTGCTAAAGCCTGAATTTTGCTTGTCTAGCACAATCTCTTCAGCGGCTAGCGGATCATCGGACATCCAACCAGCGCGTTTTCCCTGCGCCTGACGTTTGATCGATTTGCTCACCCAGCGCCAACCAACCCAAATCAGAGTTATCCCGACCAGAATTTCTAGCCAATGGAGCGGAATTAATCCCAAGATCTCGCTAAAAGGAAAAGCAATTGCTGCAACTAGTAGTACTCCTAAGATGCTGCCCCAAACAGCTTCTCGCTGATAGCCCGATCTGGCGATCGCATAAGCAATTACCGCAATCTCTAAAAAATCAATTGATGCACCACCGATTGCGGCGACCAAAATACTCCAGTTAATGTTCATATCTAGCCTCTTTTAACTAAATGAAGTAATGCTTTGGGCAGATAATACACCGCACTTTGCGCAGTGTATTATCTTTTAGAAACCATTTAAGAATTGTCTAGATCCCCCCCAGCCCCCCTTAAAAAGGGGGGAGAATTAAATTCTTCCCCCTTTTTAAGGGGGATTGAGGGGGATCTCTTAGAGCTTTTGATCGCAGAAATTAATTCTTAAATGGTTTCTTAGGGCTAACAAACTTTGACTGGTTGACGTGATGCACAACTATTTTTTAGATCTTTGAGAAAATCTAAGCTTTCCATTACCCAGTCGAATTCAACGCCAAAGTCAATGAGAGCAGCAACTTCATCAACTCCTGCTTGTTGCAGACTATCAATCATGGTTTGGCAATGAGCGGGAGTTCCCATTAAGACTTTGCCGTTGAAATAAGTCTCGAAACTGAAATCAAGTAAGTCATCCAAATCTTGAGCCGTCATGGTCTTAGGGTCGATGGAAAACCGTAAATCCCCCGCAGATTTGACCACCAGATCAAAATGCGTTTTCAGGTAGTTTTTGAATGGTTGTCGTACTTTCCTGCGGACAGCATCTAGGTCGTTATCAATAAATGTATGGATCATCATCGCCACCTTGCCACTTTTGGGATCGTGACCATGTTGGGTGAGTGATTGACGATAGAGAGTGATTTTGCGGAGGATTTCATCTAAGCTTTGATATAGAGGCGAAGTGAGGATATTCGCACCAATTTTTCCTGCATCAATAAACGTTTCGTCAGAAAGAGCAGTAATCCAAATGGGTAAACGTGACTGTAGCGGTCGAGGAAATGTGGAAATATTCACAGGTTTACCATTGCCCCCCGTGAGGGCGATCGCTTCTCCTTGCCAAAGTTGCTTTACAACTTGGATATCGCTCCACATAATTTCCTTCTTGTCGGCATACTTTTCGGGGAAAAGCACAAAATCGTTAGGATGCCAACCAGGGGCGAAAGACAGACCAACTCGACCTTGAGAAAGATTATCGACCATCGCCCATTCTTCTGCTACGCGCAGAGGATTTTGCAAGGGCATCACGACGCTGCCAGAACGAATTTGGATATGCTCGGTAATCATGGCGATCGCAGCACCTGCCACGGAGGGGTTGGGATATAGTCCACCAAAGGCATCAAAATGACGTTCGGGAACCCAAACCGCCGCAAATTTATGGCGATCGGCAAACTTTGCACCTTCAATTAACAGACGATATTTGTCGTGACTAGTGGTGGAACCATCACCAGAAAAATAAAATAGACTGAATTCCATAATGTTAATCCTGCTTAATCCTTAGCTTGAGCTAATTCTGCTGTTACTTCATCTCGTGACAATTTCTCAATCTCCGCCAAAATCTGTGCCATTTCATCTGAGTTGTCAGGCTCAGATATTTGCTCAGCAATGACATTGGCTAATCCTGATACCGTTGGCGCTTCCGATAGCAAAGTTCGCAACGACAATTCAACAGGATACATTTCACGGATCTGTGATACTAAGCGCACCGCTAATAGGGAATGTCCGCCTAATTCAAAGAAGTTATCATGGATTCCCACTTGTGCTATCCCCAGTTGCGCTTGCCAAAGTTCGGCTATTCGTTGTTCGATCGCATTGCTAGGAGCCAGATAAGTGGTGGATTGTAGCGATCGCTGATGTCCTGTGTCTGGTGATTGTGTTGTCTTGGTGGGATGATTTGCTGGCTCAAGGTTAATCGGGGCAGTAATGGTTCTTTGTTTTTGCTTCTGTACCAATTGCCAATCCTGAGTGGAAATCATGATTTGATGACCAGCATTTTGGAGGATTCGCTGTAATCCATCCAAGCCTTCTTGGGGAGAAATCCCCATTTCTAGTGCTTCTAAGCGTTCTTGCTTGAGGCGATCTGGCAGTCCTGTTATATTTGCTCCCATCCCTACCTCCTGCCAAATATCCCAATTAATCGAGATAGTACGATGGTTCATTGCAGATTGAGATCTTGCAAAAGCATCTAGGAAACAGTTTGCGGCGCTATAATCTACTTGTCCTAAGCCGCCTAGAAGCGCACTGAGTGAAGAAAACAGTACCAAGAAATCAAGGTTCATTGTTTGGAAAATCTGTTGGAGTACGATAGTCCCTTGAACTTTTGGGCGCATAACCTTTGCTGCATTCTCAGGTGTTTTGAGCTGGATGATGCCATCACCTGCAACTCCTGCCGTATGGAAGATGCCATGCAGTTCACCGAAGGTTTGTTGAATGCGCTCGCGTACCGCTTGCATCTGCTCCGAATCAGAAACATCAGCTTTAAGAACTAGGACTTTGGCTCCACTCGTTTCCAAAGATTGGATTTTGCGAATCTTGATACTGGTCGCATCCTGCTCAGGGTGATTATCTAGCCATTCTTCCCATTCATTTTGTAATGGTAGAGGAGTGCGACTGATCAGGACGAGGTTGGATTGGAAATTGTGAGCAAGATGTTCGGCAATAGTCATCCCAAGCCCTCCCATTCCACCTGTAATCAAGTAAACTCCTTGATGGCGGTATGGCGCTGGTGATGTGACTGGCTTTAAGTAAAGGGGAACGTGGGTCGGTAACCAACGATAATTACCACGATAGGCAACAATCGGATCAGAGACTTCGCCAGCTTGAGACAAAATCTCGGTGATGATTTGCTCAACTAAGGGTTGCTGTTCAATGACTTCGGATGCGGGTACGACGACATCGATCATGTTACAAGTGAGATTGGCGTATTCCTGTGGCATCACTTGACAAGCCCCTAAGATAGTTGCCTTTTCAGGCAGAATGACTTCTGTCCCTATGACATCTTGAATATTGCTAGAAACAACGCCAATGTGGAGCGAATGCTCCTGATTCTGTTGCCCGATCGCTTGGGCTAAATAGAGCAAACTATAGAATCCCAGAGTTTGGGATTCTGTAAATTCGAGATTGGCGGTTAAAGTCCAGAGATGAGCAATGATCGGTGATTGCTCAAAAGAGAAAATCTCGCGGATTAAATTCTCATAGTGGTTGCGATCGCTAGGATTTATGGTGTACAGATCACGATCATTTTGGCGAAACTCCGTACCGACAAGCACTTGAATTACTCGATGTCCTTGCTGTTTTAAGCGTTGAGTCATGGCAGAGGCTACACCTGCGCGATCGCTAAATATTACCCAACAACGTTTCTGTTCGTTGCTCTGCCTTGTTGGTAAAATGGCGCGATTCCAAGAGGGACTATAAAACCATTCGCCAATGTCGGACTTTTTGGAGGGTTGAGCGATATGGCGATCGCTTAAATTTGTTTCATGATTTTCTGAGGGTGGATCGATCCAATAGCGCTGACGTTCAAAGGGATAGGTGGGAAGAGAAACAATTTGACATGGTTGCTGATCGTAAAAACTTTTCCAATCAATTTCTACGCCGTTGATCCAAAGCTGTCCTAATGTTTTGAGCAAAAATTCCGAATCTGCTGCATCCGATAATTTCTCTTGATGATGGGGTAAGGAACAGAGGATAATGCGATCGCTTGCTTGTTGTTTTGTAAAAGTGCTGAGCGTCCGTCCTGCTCCTACTTCCAAGAAAATCGCTTCGGAGTTGGTTAATAGCTCAGCGATTCCCTGCGAAAACTTTACGGGCTGACGTAGATGCTCCGCCCAGTAGAGAGGGTCGGTGGCAGAACTAGCGGTAATCCAAGTACCTGTGACATTGGAAATAAATGGAATTTGAGGAGGGCTCAAAGTTATCCCACGCAAATGCTCCACAAATGGGGCGATCGCCTCTTCCATCATTGGGGAATGAAAAGCATGGGAGGTATGCAAAAGACGGGAAATAATGCCCTGAGTAGATAATTGTGATTGTAGTGCTAGAACTGCTTCCATTGTCCCTGAAACAACGCTCAGAGATGGGCTATTACTAACTGCTAGGAAGAGATGTTCGCTCAGAAAGGGTTGGACATCTTGAGCAGACAAATTAACTGACAGCATCGCTCCAGTTTTCTGTTTCTGCATCAATTGCCCCCGTACCGCCACTAAAGATAATGCATCTGCAAGCGAAAATACTCCTGCTAGACAGGCGGCGGCATATTCCCCAATACTATGTCCAATCATGGATTGGGGCTTTACACCCCAAGATATCCAAAGTTTCGCAAGGGCATACTCAATCGTAAATAAGGCAGGTTGGGCGATCTCTGTCTGCATTAGTTGCTCGGAAGCCGACGGTTGATTTACGTCCTTGGTAAAATCGTTAAATAGAATAGAGCGCAGATCAAGATTATGTTGTTCGAGGAGAATCGTTAAGCAGCGATCGCATTCTTCTCGAAAGGTGGATTCACTGGTATATAGTCCTCGCGCCATATTCACATATTGGGAACCCTGACCAGAGAACATAAAAATGACAGGTGGATTGTTCGCTTCGGTATGTCCTGTAAATAGACTTTGGGCATTGTCAGACTTTAAGGTTGTCACTGCCTCTGTAGAAGTTTGGGCAATCACAATGCGACGATGCGGTAAAGCCCAACGTCCCATCCCTAGCGTATAAGCCACATCTCCTAATTTGAGGTCTTTTTTTTGCTGGAGGTGATTGCCTAAATTCACAGTGGCTTGCTCCAAAGCCGTAGCTGTTTTTGTGGAAATGGGGAGGATTTGATATGCTCTTTTTGGGATACTTGAAAGTGGAATACTTGAAACTGGAATAGGCTGAGGCGCTTCTTCTAAAACCGCATGAACATTTGTGCCGCCAAAGCCAAAGGAACTCACTCCCGCTCGACGAGGATGCCCATTAGTTTTCCACTCAGTGAGTTTAGTATTCACAAAAAATGGGCTATGGGCAAAGTCAATTTGGGGATTAGGTGCTTCAAAATTGAGGCTAGGCACAATTTTCTGGTGATGTAGCATTAGTACTGTTTTGATGAAGCCAGTGATACCAGCTGCCGCATCTAAATGTCCTACATTGGTTTTCACGGAGCCGATCGCACAGAACTGATAGCGATCAGTATTAGCCCGAAAAGCTTGTGTCATCGCCGCCACCTCAATCGGATCGCCCAGAGCCGTACCTGTGCCATGAGCTTCCATATAGGTAATTGTTTCAGGCTCCACTTCTGCCATCATTTGGGCGGCGCGAATGACTTTAGCTTGACCCTCCTGACTGGGTGCAGTGTAGCCAACCTTCATCGCTCCATCATTGTTAATAGCAGAACCTTTTACTACAGCATAGATTTGATCGCGATCAGCGATCGCATCCTCCAATCGCTTTAATACCACCACACCGATGCCATTGCCTCCAATAGTGCCATTTGCCTTGCCATCAAAGGCGCGGCAATGCCCATCGGGAGAAACAATTTCATCGGGAGATAGAGTTAATTCACTTTGTGGGACTTTGACCGAGACTCCTGCTGCTAATGCGATATCACATTCGCCACTCAACAAACTTTGACAGGCTAAATGCACTGCGACCATTGAGCTTGAGCAAGCAGTACCCACACTCATGCTGGGCCCTTTGAGATTCAATTTGTAGGAAACACGAGTTGGTAGATAATCTTTATCCACACCTACTAATGTCTGCAAAAAACCTCTCGACTCGATCAATCCCAAATTAGGGCTAAGGTTGTAGAGCAAATAGGTTCCCATTCCCACGCCAGCAAATACGCCTATGGGTCTAGTTTCGGTTTCTGAGCGACAACCCGCATCTTCAAGGGCTTCCCAAGCAGATTCTAAAAATAGGCGATGTTGCGGATCCATTGCTTCTGCTTCTCTGGGATTGAACCCGAAAAAGGCAGCATCAAATTTATCCACGTCTTGCAATATCGAACCAACTCTAGCGATCGCCTTTGGTGATGATGCATGATCTTTGTCGAGTAGTTGATTTTGATCAAAGGGAGAGATTACCTCTCTTCCAGTTTCCAGATTTTTCCAAAAATCATCAATTGTCTTGCTACCTGCAAACTTTCCTGCAAGTCCAATTACTGCAATTTCCAAGCCGTTTTGATCAGAATTCATGTCGTTTTTTAGTAAAAATATTTTGTTGTTTATTAGGTTGAGATATTTAAGAACCCATTTAAGAATTGTCTAGATCCCCCCAGCCCCCCTTAAAAAGCTACCGTGTACACACAAGTCGGACTTACCCCCTTTAATTCCCCCTTGCAAAGGGGGAAGACTAGAAATCTTGTTCCCTCCCCTTTGCAAGGGGAGGGTTAGGGTGGGGTAATTTCTTTGATTTCACGCACAAACTGACTTGTGTGTACAACGTAGCTTAAAAAGGGGGGAGAATTAAATTCTTCCCCCTTTTTAAGGGGGATTGAGGGGGATCTCTTAGAGCTTTTGACCGCAGAAAGTATTTCTTAAATGGTTGCTAAGCTAGTCCATGAGACAATCTCGATTGTTTTAGCCTTTGCTTGAGCCGAATCTTTCCTTCACTGAGTTTCTGTGCAGATTCTGTCTGTTGCTGATCTAGAGCATTCGCATTTTGGGCTTGTGTCAAGCGTTGGGTCAGACTTCTCACCGTGGGGTAACTAAATAAGTCCACAAGAGAAATCAGCTTGCTCTCTTCAGGTAAAACCATCCCAAGCTTGCGATAAATATTTGTGATCAGTAGAGAGTTCGCGCCAAGGTCAAAGAAATTATCGTTAACTCCTACTTTTTCTAGTTCTAATACTGCCTTAAAGATTTCTACGATCGCTTGTTCAATTTCGTTTTGAGGAGCGGTATATACCACTGATCTTGTTTGAAATGCAGCGTCTTGAGTAGGTAAGGCTTGGCGATCAACCTTTCCGTTTGCTGACAGTGGTAAGGCTTCCAGAAACAGAAATACCGAAGGAATCATATAACTGGGGAGTTTTTGACTGAGAAATTGACTGAGATCTTCGATAGTTGGCAACTCCTCATTGGGAGAAAGAAGTTGTGGCACGATGTAAGCGGCTAGATGCGCTTGCTGATGCTCACCAACAATTTTAACGATCGCAGTTTGCACCTTGGGATGCTGCATTAAAGATGCTTCAATTTCACCAGCTTCGATGCGATAACCACGCAGTTTAATTTGAAAGTCTACACGTCCTAAAAATTCAATCGTGCCATCTGGTAAATAACGACCGCGATCGCCTGTGCGATAGAGTCGTTCACCTGTGCGAGGATGGGTGATAAAGTTAGCGTTAGTTTTGGCTTCATCGCGCCAATACCCTTTAGCAACCTGTACTCCCGCACAATACATCTGACCCGCAACCCACGTAGGACAATCCTCTAAAGCTTCATTTAAAATGTAATATTTAGAATTTGCCATTGGTTGACCATAGGGAATACTCTTCCAATTGGGATCAATTACTTCCACTTGATAGCCAATATTCCAGATCGTAGTTTCCGTGGGACCACCGATACTCAAGATCTTGATATTTGGCGCTATATCTCTAAGGCGGCTGGGGAGCGAAATGGGCAGCCAATCTCCTCCGAGAATGGCTAAGCGTAAATTTGTAGAGAATGGTTCAGGGCGATCGCTTACCTCATTTACCAACATTTCCATCATCGCGGGAACTGAGTTCCATAATGTGATCTTTTCTCTTTGGATTAATTCGACCCAATGGCTAGGATCTTTGACTTGCTTCGCGTCAGGCATGATGATCGCACCGCCTGCGCTGAGTATGCCAAAAATGTCATAAACCGATAGATCATGATTAAGAGCAGTTAGAGCAAGAATGCGATCGCTAGGTCCAACCTGAAACCGTTGATTGGTATAAACCACCACATTGGCAACATTGCGATGTGTAATCATTACTCCTTTGGGTAAACCAGTGGAACCAGAGGTATAGATTACATAGGCTAAATCATCGGGAATTTGTACAGGTTTAAGTGATTCTTTCAGTTCTATCGCTAAGTCGTCTGCGTCAACACAAATTCGACAGATGCTTTCATCCCAAAGTAATTGTTGATCTAGCCAAGATTGAGTTAACACAATCTTGATGTCGCTATTTTTGAGAATGTATTGCAGGCGTTCTGGAGGTAGATCGGGCGAGATCGGCACATAGGCAGACCCAGATGCCAAAATGCCCATTACTGCCACAATCTGTTCCCATCCTTTATCCATGACAATACCAATTAACTGATTTGGCTTTACATTGAGATAGCGTAAGCGATGCCCAACTTGATTAGCGCGATCGCTTAATTCTTGATAAGTCAACGATTGTTGAGAGGTGATCACCGCAAGATGTTCAGGACGTTGAGATACTTGTTCAGCAAACATCTCATGCAGTAATGCATTAGAGATCAGTGCATCGGTATCATTAACTGCCGTCCGCTGAGCTAATTGAGCAGGAGGAATTATTTGGCGATCAGTTTGAATCCAATTTTCTTCAGCATCGGCGAGATGTTTAAGAAAATCGCAGTAAGCAGCAAACATATCCGCAATCATTCCTTCAGGGAAAAGTTCTTCAACGACATCCCAATTGAAAGATAATATCTCTTTCTCTTCCCAAACCTGTACATCCATCCATGCTTGCGAAGCCTGACTAATCCCATATACTAACTCACCAAAATGACTGAAGGTCAAGGTTTCCTGTCCCATTGCGGCAAATCCAAGGGTGCTGGTAAAAATGACAGGCATAGCATTGGGAACCCCGCCTTTACGACGGGTGATTTCTCTAGTCACACGCACGCCACTGAAATAGCGATGTTCAAGATCTTGCCAAAGTTGCTTTTGCAGTCGGAGGGCGCGATCTTTAAAAGGTTCACTAGTGGAATTGTCAACCGCTAGCAAAGTTACAGAGGTGAAATCCCCCAAGAGATGATTAACTTGGGAATGCATGGGCAAGCGATTAAATAGAGCAAGATTAAGGGTAAATTGAGGATTGTGACTCCACAGCGTTAAGATTTCCGCAAAAGCAGCTAGTAATAGCCCTGAAGGAGTCAGACCAATATTTTTCGCCTTCTGCTTTAGCCTTTGCCAATCGCCTGTTTCCATTTGGGAGTGATAACGGCGACATCGGTGCTGTTGTAGCTCTTGAGGCTTTTTGGCAAGGGGTAGGTCTGGGGCGGGGGGCAATTTGTCAATCCGATTCAACCAATATTCCTGCGATCGCTGATAAAGTTTTGTATTCGGTAGAGATTGCTCAGCGATTACATAATCCCGAAATGAAAGTTCTAAGGGTGTCAAAATCGTATCGGATGACTTATAGAGTTGGAACCATTCTTCAAACAGTCGAAATAGGCTCCATGCATCAAATACAAGTAAGTCGTAACTAACGTGGAGACGAGTGCGATCGCCATCTAAACAGGTCACGCGAAAGTCAAACAAGGGGTATTTATCTGCTGGAAGAACTTGATGGGACATCTCATCACGAATTGCATCCAATTGAGAAGCGATCTCCGTCTGATCTTTCCCACGCAAATCCACAGCTTTGATCTGATAAGGGGGAACTTCCTTGAGAATGCGTTGTTGTCCATCGGGTAAGACAATCGCTCGCAACATATCATGGCGTTCAATTAATTGTTGCAGAGTTCTATTGAGTCTTTCTAGATCTAGCGTCTGTCCCTCGATTTCATAATAACCATGATTAGAAACATTACCCAAAGCTAATATACCACTGCGCCCAATCCAAAAAGCGTGCTGCATATCGGTCAGAGGAAATGCATCGAAGCGTGACTCTGGATCAGGTGCGATCGCAGGTAAATCATTTTCAGGAGGACTCACACTATGTTGATGCAGCAATGTCAAAATTTCGGCTTTGCTCTGAATCAGGTGGTTGCGCAATTCGGTTGTTAATGTTCCTTGTGGCGCATCGACTAGTAGAGCATCTCCATCAGTCGATAATTTTATGCCGACTTTAGAGAGCGAGTTTAAAAGTGAATGTATATTCATAATGTATATTCATAGATTAGATTAATAAATGTTAGTTAAATCCCAACTTTTTTACAGGCTGATAACTTCTCTCGCTATCTGATTTGTGGAAGCTACAGAGATCTCTTCTGTATGAATAACTTTGGCAATAGCCAGTTGGTTGAGTAAAAAATCAGCGAGATGATGAATCGTAATGTCACCAAAGAATTGCTCCATAGGAACGCAAATTTGTAAATCCATTTCAATTTGGCGACGAAATATAATTGCCATTAAAGAGTCCAGCATCGTTGCGAGGTATTCGTCAGAACTGAGATCAACAACTGTAAGTTGTTGAAGATTTGCTAACCATTCCAATAAGTAAGTGACCAAGATGGCATGACGATCGCCTAGATTTGCAGTAAATAGTTTTTCTTGAATATCTGATTTAATTTCTGATAAAGCGATCGCTTGTCCATTGTTTTTTGAGGGAATCTTGATCTCTACAGGGATTGGGGTTTTGCTCTGAGTCAGAACGAAGTTATCAGGAGCAGATGAGCCTAAAGCCGTATCGCCCCATCGAATTACCATTGCTGCCGCCGTTGCCGAAGCTCCATTGGCATATACCAACACCAGATCATTTTCCCGAATTTTGCCATTTGCTGCCGCATGATAGAGATTAGCAATGGGAAAAACGGGGCCAATATTTGCATATATCGGGTAGAGATTAATGATTCGCTCTGGGTCAATTCCAAGGGCTTGAGCGCAAACACTGGCATACCAAGCTGTTGGGGTATTAAAAGCAAAATAATCAATGCGATCGAGGCGGACACCTGCTTCTTTCACTGCTTCTAGACAACATTGACACACCTGATCTACTGCTGTTGTTGCAAGGCTACTGACATTCTCCCCTGTACTTGTTTGGATGCGGGGCTTGCCTTGATCATTAATCACCAACTCATGGACATATGCACCACAGGTTGCGGTTGTCGGCATAATTTTGGTGCTGAGAATCCCTTGATTAGGTTTAGCTTTGCCAACAATAAAGGCTCCAGCCCCATCTCCCATTGACCATGAGAGAGTATCTGCTTCATTCACCGCCTGAGAGCCAATATGGGAAACTACAATCAAGATATGTTGATAGATTCCCGATTGCAGAAATGCTTGGGCTGTATGTAGAGCAATTAAGGCACTTGCACAGGTAGATTCCAAATTCCAAGCTGGACAATTTAGCCCTAATTTTTGAGCAAGATGAGCCGCTAGTCCAGTACCTACAGTATCTGGGAAGAGTGAAGTAACGATCGCTAAATCAATTTGATTAGCAGATAACTTCGCGGCAGCGATCGCTTCCTCTGCTGCATGAAATTCTAGTAGTAAAGAAGTCTCATCATCACTCACCACACGGCGATCAACGCTACCTCTGAATGGATCTGCTAGATAAGGCATAGCTTCCTGTAACCAGAGATCAATTCCGTTAGTAGTGGGATCTAACTCAACAGGTTTAGGTATTCTTGTCTGTCTTTCTCTTTGCCTTGGAGTCGCATGAACAAATAATTCAGGAAAGTTTTGTAGCCAATATTGATTAGATCGAATGGTCTGAGGGAATCTGACCGCCAGTGAAAGAATACCTGCCGACTGCATAATCATCACAAATTTTTCAAAAGTTGATAGCCTTCTTGATTAATATTCTCAAGAGTGTAAATTGACAGTATCATAGTTGTTTACTGGTTGCAACCTAAGCTTGCAGAGATTTTGGAGAATAAATTAATTTTAATTATTAATAATCTTTATCAATAAGTGTATTATGTCTGCATATTACTTTTCAAGATTGCTACTGTGCGTATTTTCACAATTCTTTGGAGTGGGCAGATGACTTCTGCGATTGGGACAGAAATGACTCAATTTGCACTCACAATTTGGATTTGGCAACAAACTCAAGAAACTACAGCGATTGCGTTGCTCAGTTTCTTCTTTTTTCTTCCTCAAATATTGATCGCCCTTTTTGCAGGATTAATTATTGACCGTTTTAATCGCCAATATTTGATGGTTTTGAGTGATGTTGGTGTGGCTCTATGTACGATTTTAATTGGGTTGCTTTATTCTACTCAACATCTTCAGATTTGGCATCTATATGCCTTAGCCGTTATCTATGGCTGTTGTGGACAAACTCAAGGACTAGCTTTTTCGGCTTCTATCCCATTGATTGTACCCAAGCATCAATATACTCGTGTGAGCAGTATGAGAACGCTCATAAATTACAGCTCTACAATTATTGCTCCCGCTTTAGTGGGTAGCCTTTATCCATTGATCGGGCTCATGGGCATCATTCTGATTGATCTCGCAACTTTTGTCGTTGGGATTATCACTGTGTTAATCGTGAATATTCCTCAACCAGAACATATCACCATCAAAATCAATAGCAAAACCATCTGGCAACAACTATTTTGGGGAATCAATTACATCCGCGTTAGACCTAGTTTATTAGCGATGACAACCATTTTTTGCTTGTTTCTGTTTACCTATCACATCAGTGAGACTTTATACCGACCGATGATTCTAGCGCGGACAGGTGGCAGCACCCAAATTTTGGGAATGGTTGTAACTGCGGCAGGGATTGGTGGTGTGGTTGGTGGTGTGAGCCTGAGTGTTTTCGGTGGCTTTAAGCGGCAAATTCAAGGAATGCTGATCGGATTTATCAGTGTTGGTTTCGGTATCCTCATCGTAGGTTTAGGTCAAACTCCGTGGATTTGGATCGGTGCTCAGTTTTTCGCAGCATGTAGTATCCCTTTAGTTTACAGTTCTAGTTATGCGGTCTGGTACGCCAAAGTCCCGCCAGAAATACAAGGAAGAGTTTTAGCCTCGGCACATACGCTTGGTTTGACGGTTAGTGCTGTTGCCAGTGCGATCGCAGGACCACTAGCAGATCAAGTTTTTGAACCAGCAATGAATTCAGGAAATTTCATTACGTCATTTTTTGCTCCTATTATCGGTGTCGGGAAAGGATCGGGAATTGCACTATTCCTGATGATCGCAGCCATTAGCATGATGCTGATAGGTTTCAGCGGTTATGCTTTTCCGACGCTCCGAAATGCAGAGGTACTGCTCCTAGATCACGATGCCAAATAGGGAAAGCGGTGCAAAGCACCGCTTTCCCTATTTGGTATTTATTTTAAAACTAGATTTGTTAGCATCGTATTCATTTTATTGACAGATTCTAAATACTCAGTTTCTGGGACAGACTCACCCACAATGCCAGCGCCAGCATTGAAATAGATGCAATCATCGTATTGATAGACCGAACGAATTGCGATCGCTAAATCTGCGGTTCCATTGCTATCAACCCAACCAATCCCACCTGCATACAAACCTCTTGGCTCTGTTTCCAATCGATCAATCCATGCCAAGGCACTTTGTTTATCAATGCCAGAGACTGTAATACCAGGAAAAAGAACCTTTAACGCATCCCAGAGGGTTTTGTTAGGCTTCAGTTCACCGCCAACGCGAGATGACAGATGCTGCACACAACGATATTTCTTCACCTGCATAAAATCAAATACGCGCACTGTTTCTGGAATACAAACTTCGGCAATCTCATCTTGGGCAAGCCAGACCGATAGCGCATGTTCTTTTACTTCTTTGGCATCGGTAAACAACTCATCATTTAATTGCTGATCTTCATCTAGATTTTGGGAGCGAGGTCTTGTACCTGCTAAAGGATTGGTGATCACATGGCGATCGGCATCCACTGTCATCAAGATCTCAGGGCTGAATCCAACAGCGCTTACATTATCAATGTGCAAACAATACGATCGCGCTGAATTATTACTTTGAGAACCGAGGCAATAGGTTCCCAATAAATCAATCTCTCCTTTGATCTTGACTGAACGCGCGATGATCGCTTTATGCAGCTTACCAGCTTGAATTGCTTGGATTAAATTACGCACCTGAGTTTGATATTCTTCGCGATCAGCAAAATCAACAACTGGAGGTGTGGCTGTGTAGCTGCGAAGTGGACAATCAATGGACAGAGCCTCAATAATTTTTGTCATTGGCTTGATGCTTCTGATACGGATGCCTTTCTCGGTGATATGAAGTTCAGTTTCAGGAATGAAAAAATGCAGTAGCGATTGCTGAATTGCTTTGGTGTAGGGAGAGTAGAAACGCGAAATATCAAAACTGGTGTATCCGTATGCTGTCCAGTTTTCGATTGGCAAAGATGCTAAAGCAGTTTCTACTTGTTTGAGTGGATCAGTGACGGGGAAAGATTGCGTTTGTCCCATGTAGTTGCATGTCACAGTTTCAGTATTAACCGAAACGCTAGCCAAGGCATTTCCAGCAATGCGTGTATCGCGATCGCTTTGGTAAAGCATATAACTAGAAAAAAGACCAACATCCAATAGATTCTGCAATAACGATTGTGGATCTTTTGGAGTGGGAACAAATAATTCATGATAAACAAGAGACTGAGTAGCAGTAGAAGACATAGCTGATTACCTAAATATCTAAATGAAAGGATAAAAATATGGAAGTGATGATGTCCCGTGCGAAGCACAGACAGGTCATCATCACTTCTTAAGCTTGTGTTTGAGAAGTGCTTGGCGATGCACTTTACCAGTGGATGTCCGAGGCAAATTTTCTAGAAAATGAATACTCTTAGGTGCTTTAAAGTGAGGTAAGTTTGCCTTTACCATTTGACGCAGCTTATTTTCTAGCTCCACCGAAGGTGAAAACCCAGATTTCAGACTAATATAAGCAATTATCTGCGTCAAAGCTTCATCACAGTCAGAAGTAGGCAAAACTGCCGCATCAAGTACAGCATCATGCTTGAGTAAAATATCTTCAATCTCAAAGGGTGATACCCACATGCCATTGACTTTAAAAAAGTCATCGTTGCGTCCCATGAATCGAAAATAACCATCCGCATCTTGGACATATTTATCTCCAGTCCGCATCGTCATTCCATATAGAGCTTTACGAGTAGCTTCTAAACGATTCCAATAACCGATCATTAGGCTATCTCCTGTCACTTGGAGATCCCCAATTTCACCTGCTGGGACGGGCTTTCCTAGTTCATCAACTACCTGCACTTCATAGCCTGCGACTGGATAACCAGAGCTACCCAGTTGACATTGATTAGGTCGGTTGGACAGAAAAATATGCAGTAACTCAGTTGTCCCAATGCCCTCGCAAATCTCCATGCCATAAGTTTCTTTCCACTTTAGCCAAATTGTTTTGGGCAATTGTTCTGCTGCTGATAGACATAGACGCAAGCAAGAGGAATTGAGAGGCGCAATTTCATGAACAGACAGGATGCTAGCGTAGATTGCAGGAATTCCAAATAGAACTGTTGGTTCATAGGATTGAATATCGGTAATGATGTCAAAGGCATTGGCAGCATCGGAGAGGATCGCCGCCGCACCCACTGACATCGGCATATACAAGGTGTTGCCTAAACCATATGCAAAAGGAATTTTAGCAACGGAATAAATTACGTCATCTTCCTTTAGCCCGATCGCGACTTTGCCATATTGCTCGGCACAGACTACCATGCTTTGATGCAAATGAATTACACCTTTTGGCTTACCTGTACTACCTGATGTATAAAGCCAGAAGGCAGGCTCTTCTCGATGAGTTTTCACCCAATGAATCTGTTCTTTCTGTTGAGATAATTGCGATAGTAAGGGGGTTTCTCCATCTATTTGGAGAATAT
This sequence comes from Pseudanabaena sp. BC1403, assembly GCF_002914585.1. NCBI lineage: Bacteria > Bacillati > Cyanobacteriota > Cyanophyceae > Pseudanabaenales > Pseudanabaenaceae > Pseudanabaena > Pseudanabaena sp. BC1403. The sequence continues at coordinate 142,299 of NZ_PDDM01000006.1, read as the reverse complement.
GCTCCAAGTGCGGAGACTGAATTGGCGCGAGCTTTTCGCACCAGCCCTGATTGGTCACTAGCACTTTTGCACGACAGTCTTGGAGAATGTATTGAATCTCCTCCAAAGTGTAACCAGTGTTAATTGGGACTGGTATAGCGCCAAGCCAAACTGATCCCCAGAAAGTAAAGACAAACTCTGGTGTATCAGGTAAAAGAATGGCGATGCGATTTTCACGCTCTAGTCCCAACTCGCTAAGCAGGCCAGCCATACGCTGTACCCATATTTTCACCTGTTCATAGCTATAGGTTGTGCTTCGATAGTAAAACGCAACTCGCTCATTCCATTCTGGTTTAATATTGGTTTCCAGAAAATGAGCTGCCACGTTAAAGGTGCTAGGCAAGCTTGCAGAAATACTTTCCATTTGAATTTTGGGATGGAGCAAGAAGTAATGATTTTGTTGTAATGATGTCCCGTACTCCGCGCGGCACATTATTACTTCTTTAGAACTATAGGGTTTTGTAAATGAGAGCGGACTTATTTGCAAAACAAAAAATAATCAGATTAGGACTTACGCATTTGCCCTGCAATAAATTGCGGGCTAAAAGCTTAAACCTGTTGAAACAGGTTAGTTTGAGGCTTTCTTTAGTCAGTTTTAACTGACTTGAGCTTTGAGCCAAGAACTTTAGTTCTTGGTTGATTTGCGTAAGTCCTACAGATTAAGGGTTTGTGTTTTTCATCTTGCAGAAGGCAAAATGAAAAACGCTATATGAGGCTTTCGGGGCATTTTTGCGTAATTTTAAAAAGCATTTGCAATACTTTTACACAATTTCTTGGTTTGGATTGGAGAGCAAAGCGCTGTATGAAGATGTCACAGGCTCCTCTTTAGCCATGTTGCAAATGTCTGCTAAGGTCATGTCGTTACGAGTTCCTAGCTTTAAGTCAATCCCCAGTCTTCGCTTTACTGCTAGGGAAAGCTGTACTGCCTCAACAGAGTCAAGCCCTAAATCTGCATACAGCAAAGTGTCTGCATTAAGCAGATCTTGGTCAATTCCAAGTTCTGCCACAATTCCTTTCAATGTATCTATTGTTGGTTCCAATTAATTACCTCTTATGGGGAAAGTAATTGTCACACGAGTTTATGAGGGTATTAATTGATCTGTTATTAATCACTTGGTGTACAATCTCTATTAGTATTATTATCAATAAGGATACTATATCCTAATACAACTAAATGTCAATAAGATTGGTGTAAATCATTTCACTTCTTTGGCTAGCTACAGCGCTTTGCGCTTTCTTAAATCCTAAGAAATTTTTTAAAAGTCTTGCACAGTAAGCATTAAAAAATTTCTTGCCCCCCGTAAAGCCTTAATAGGCAGCAAAGCTCACAGGAGGAGCGCGATCGCGACGATGACACAGACTTTAAATCGATGGATAAACTATGCTCAGCCCAATGCTGAGGCGGTTTTGCGGCTATTTTGTTTTCCATATGCAGGGGGCGGTAGCCTCAGTTTTCGGAATTGGTCGAGATCTCTTCCCACGAATGTGGAAGTTTGTCCAATCGATTTACCTGGTAGAGGATTGCGAATTCAAGAGCCTGCTTTTACTCAACTTGAACCTCTAATACAAGCGATCGCATCTGCGCTTTTACCAGAGATGGACAAGCCTTTTGCTTTCTTTGGTCATAGCATGGGTGCTTTATTAAGTTTTGAATTAGCCAGATTTTTGCGTGATAATCACCAACGAGCGCCATTGCATCTGTATGTTTCTGGTCGGCGATCGCCACAAATTCCTAGCATTAATCCGCCTACCTATGATTTGCCAGAACCAGAATTTTTCGCCGAACTACGTCGCCTCAATGGTACACCCGCAGAGGTATTGGACAATCAGGAACTGATGCAGTTGCTGTTGCCCACCCTAAGAGCAGATCTTGCTGTCGTTGAGACCTATGTTTATAGCCCTAAAGCTCCACTAGATTGTCCTATCACTGTCTTTGGTGGCGATCAAGATCCTGAAGCAAGTATCGAATTGCTCGAAGCATGGAGATCCCAAACCAGCGCTGAGTTTGAGCTGCATATGCTGCAAGGGGATCATTTTTTCTTGCACAATGCTCAACCTGATTTATTGCAATTATTGGATTACAAATTGCAGAGATTATCAATAGTATGTGAGAATCAAGTCTGAAATTACTAGATACTAATTGCAAAATATTATAGTTAATATGATTGACATCAACGAATCCAACTATCCGATTGTATCTGTCCATTTTGAGAATGCATCAACATTAGAAGATACTGAAAAGTATTTAGCCCATTTTGATAAATGGCTTTCCTCTAATCAAAAATTTGGGCTAATTCTCGATCAATCGACTTCTCAAAAACAGGAATCAGCACAGGTAGCTGAAGTCAACCATAATCCATCAGAAATCGAAGCAGTCCATCGCTTAACTGTTGAATGGGCAAAGCAAAATAAAGACAGAATTATGCAATTCTGCCTTGGTATGGCAATTGTCTATGATGGCGATGATTTGGAAAAGCGCAAAAAGGCTACTCCCAAAACCATCGCAGGTATATTTGGATGCTTAGGACAAGTATTTGCTAGTCAAGTAGAAGCTGAACAATGGCTAATCTCTCTACAAGTATAAAAACAAATAATATGCAGCGCAAAGCGCTGCATATTATTTGTTAAAACTGGATGCCAATGGAGCCAACCACTGAAAATGGTGCTCCAGGGGAATTGCCAAAAGTGCGGCTTGTACCACCAACACCACTGATGTAGTTAATGTTAAAGAGATTATTGAAGTTCAATCCAAAGCGCCATTGATCCCGCTTATAGAAAATTGCCGCATTGGTAAGGAAATAATCACCAACTTCGTAAGTATTCTCGCGATCGCCTGTACGATTACCCACATAATTTACACCCAAACCAAAGCCGAGTCCTTGCAAATCACCATCAGGAATTTGGTAAGTTGTCCATATTCCAAAAGAATTGTAAGGAGAACCTGGTAAACGATTACCCACAGGAATGCTATTGTCTTCTGTAACTCTGGCATTAGTGTAAGCATAGGAGGCAATTAGATTCCAATTTGGCGCAATTTCGCCAGAGATATCAAGCTCAATTCCCTGACTCTGTTGTTTGCCAGTGGCTACTGAGACAGAGGGTTCAAGTATTGATACAGGTGTTGCCACATTTTGTTTGGTGATACTAAAGTACGACAGAGTGGCAAATAGTTTTTTGGTTAACTCAGCTTTAATCCCAAACTCATAACCTTGAGCCTTTTCAGGTTCTAGAAAATTACCATTAACATCTTGCCCCACATTAGGCGTAAAAGATTGAGAATAGTTAGCGAATAAAGCTACTGTTTCAATCGGTTTATACACCAAGCCGAGGCGAGGACTCCAAGCGCTATCGTAACGACTTGTACCCGCAAAGGTATTGCGGTTAGTCACTCCATCAAAACGAATTCCTGCGATCACGCTCAATTGGTCACTAAAAGCAATTTGATCTTGCAGAAATACGCCTGTGCGACTAATCGCCGTATCACTTTCGGGAAGTTGCGGCACTGTATCAAAATTGGGACGAGAGAATAGCCCGTAGGTTGGATTAAAGACATTGAGGGGCAAGATTTGAGCACGACTAATTTTGGTGAATACATCGTTAAACACACTCCAATTCAAATCCACTCCTGCTAATAGAGTATGTTTTACAGAGCCTGTCTCAAATTTGCCAACTACATCAGTTTGGAGCGAATAGTCATTCGATTGTAGTTCACGTCTACCGTATAACCTTGCTAAAGTCCCTGTGGCTTCATTGAATATGAAAGGTAATGTTGATTCAACTTTGAGATTTTGATCAGAATACCTAAAAGCATTTCGGATCTTCCAATTGTCATCAAACTGATGTTCTAATTTATAGCCAATGGAAAATGCTCTGCTTTTGAGACTGTCATCACGTTCTCCCAAGATGCGATCGCGTGGCACATCAAGGACACCTCTGCCAAAGGCAGGTAGTCCCACATCGTATGGAATCTGGTCGTTCGTATATTCTAGGAAAAAGTTGATCTTGGTGCGATCGCTGATTTTCCATTGCACAACTGGAGCAATAAAGAATCGTTCAGATTTGGTGTCAAAATTGCGAAATCCATCCGATCGCTGATATGCCGCATTGAGGCGATAAAGGACATTGCCATCCGTATCTAGAGGCCCAGATAAATCAACACTAGGGCGTATAAACCCAAAACTACCTGCTTGCAATTGCAAATCATAGAAAGGCTTGGCTAAAGGCTGTTTAGTAACCAGATTGATAATCCCCCCAGGATCAGCCTGTCCATAAAGTACGGATGCAGGGCCCTTAAGTACCTCAATACGTTCTAGGTTGGTTGTTTCCTGTGGACTAAGATTGGAATAAGTACGAAAGCCATCGCGCAAAATTGGAATATTTGCAAAGCTCTCGGTGACAAATCCACGAATCGTGAGACTTTGAGCCGATGAAAACCCAGAGAGTTCGCCTGTGACACCACTGACATTTCGGAGGGCTTGATCGACTCGGACAACCTGCTGATCTTTTAAAACCTGTTGGGGAACTACTTGAATTGATTGTGGTGTGTCAATAATCGCTGTATCTGTACGAGTTGCTGTGGAAGCATTCGGCTCGCGATAGGTGGTTTTGCGATCAGTTTCTCCTGTAATGGTAATTTCTTCTTCTTCTTCTTTAGCCTCATTAGATACTTGGGCGACAGAATTGGGATTGCCTGTAGTCACCATAGCTTTGGGAACAGCATTAATTCCTCTGACGATTACCCTTACATAACTAGCATTTGCCTGAATAACAGATACATTTGCAATGCCATCAGCAGGATTCTCGGCAAGAAAGCGATCGCTATTGGGTAGTGCCAATTTGGCGTTGGGAATATCAAAGTAGAGCAACTTGCCTGAAGTTTGTGGAGCGGGTGGACTGATGCTACTACTGGTTGTTTCTAAGGCAACTTCAAGACCATTAGCTGTGGGGTTGAGCTTGACACCTGTGATCTGGACTAAGTTAGTAGAGGTTTCGGCAAGTAATTCTGAAGCGCTGGTGGAAACTTGTCTTAAGTCCTGCACACTTTGAACTTTTCCATTTTCTATGGAGTCTATTTGACTAGATGGCTTACTCAGATTCTCGGCTGAGGCAGAGGAAATATGGAATTTAAAAAATTCGGGTGACGCAATACTGGCGATTGCAAAGACGAAACTAGCGAGTAAAACGCGATCGGATTTCATTATGATGTTAGGTATCGATTTGATATTGATAATTTCGGGGCAAGTTGGCGCTTGCCCTTTTTTTATGAAGTGGCTTTCATTTTGTTGTGGGCAAAATGAAAGCCGCAGACTTTTTATCCAAATTCACAAAAGTGTGATGACATTTTTGTGAATTGAAACCCAAACCCAGTAAGGGTTCCCAAAGCACAAAGTGGCGTAGCCACTTTGTGCTTTGGGATTACTGTGATTGATTGTTTTGAGAATGAGTATGCGCTTAGTCCCAAAACGCTATAGGAAGCTTAGTTGGAGCATGAGGAATGGGGGCTTGTATACAAATGTACGCAAACACCCATTCCATATTAAGAATAGATATCAATTATTCTTAGAACACCTCTAAGACTCTCAGCAATAGCTAATATATTTCTATAATTCATATAAACTATAGACAGAGCCTAAAGTAATATACTATTAGAGAAATTTATTAGAAAGTACTGTCAATAGTTAATTAAATTAATAGCAGTAATTTTGACTAATTGCAAGTTAATATCAATAATTAAGTGCTAGATTTACATAGTCTAGTTTTTACAGCAATACTGTCATTCCCCAACTTTGCTCAATGTCCTACCCCACTTTCTTGAGGATGTCTAAACAGCTAAAACCATCACCAATAGCGCTGATGTTAGGATTAGGACTAGGGGTGATCGCCTTAATAATTTGCCTAATCTATAGCGTTACTTTGGGAGCGCGTGAGATAGCCTTAGACTCTATCCTCAAATCTTTTACAGATTTTGATAGCTCCTTTGATCATCTGATCATCCAAACTGTAAGACTGCCGCGATCGCTAATTGCGATCGCGGTTGGTGCATCACTCTCTGTGTCAGGTGCATTGATGCAAGGCTTAACCCGTAATCCCTTAGCGGAAACTGGGATCTTAGGGATTAGTGCAGGTGGTGCATTAGCTGTCGTTGGAACCTTATTTATTGGGGGAAGTTCTTCCCTCACGGTTTATGCAGGAGCCGCCTTTGTGGGTGCAGCGATCGCCGCAGTGGTGGTGTATGGTTTAGCCTCGCTCGGCTCTGGAGGATTAACACCATTAAATCTCACCATTGCAGGAGCGGCAATCACCGCATTTATATCTTCCATTACTACTGCCATATTAATTGTCAGCCAACAAACCTTAGAAGAAATTCGATTTTGGTTAGCAGGTTCATTAGCTGGTAGAGATTTTGAGCTGTTTTTGAATTTATTTCCCTGCATGGTTTTGGGGATGCTCCTTGCGCTGCTGCTGGGTAGACAGATTACAACTATGAGTTTAGGTGAAGAAATTGCCACTAGTTTAGGTCAGCAAACCCTTTTAATTAAGCTCTTGACAGCCGCAAGTGTGGTTTTGTTAGCAGGAAGTTCGGTGGCGATCGCAGGGCCAATTGGATTTATTGGATTAGTTGTACCTCATGGAGTCCGTTTTTTTATCAGAACTGATTATCGCTGGATCCTTCCATACTCAGCTATTTTTGGTTCCATTCTCTTGTTGTTATCAGATATTGCTGCCAGAGTATTACTCAAGCCTCAAGAATTGCCAGTGGGAGTAATGACTGCACTGATTGGTGCGCCAGTATTTGTCTATCTTGTAAAATCCAAGGTCAGAAAATGAAATCCTTGCTAACAATTCGCAATCCAGTCGTCTCCTTGCAGGTGGATCGTCGTCTACCAGCGATCTTGACAATTTTGCTCGGACTTAGTTTTGTTTCCATTCTCTTGGATGTTGGGCAAGGTGAATATCCGATTGCGATCGCTGATATTATCAAAAGCTTGCTAGCAATTGATACAGGTAATCCCGATCATCTCTTCATCATTCATACCCTCAGATTGCCACGAACTTTAGTTGCTTTTATGGTGGGAATTACCCTTGCGATTTCGGGAACCATCTTTCAAGGCTTAACTCGCAATCCTCTCGCTGATCCCAGCATCATTGGTATCAATGCAGGCGCTAGTTTGGCAGCCGTTGCCACTATTGTCTTGTTTCCCGAAGTTCCGATATATGCCCTACCAATCTCTGCATTTATTGGTGCTTTGGCTATGGCAGCCATCATCTATAGCTTGGCGTGGAATGGTGGCAGTTCACCAATTTTATTGATTTTATTAGGGATTGGCTTGTCCGCGATCGCTAGTGCCTTCATCAGTTTATTGATTACCTTGGGTTCCATTGCTAATGTCAGCCAAGCCATAGTCTGGTTAGCAGGAAGTGTGTATGGACGCACATGGGAACAGTTTTTTGCATTTTTACCTTGGTGTCTTGGTGGTGTTCCCTTTGCTTTGGGGCTATCACGTCAGTTAAATGTGTTACACCTTGGCGATGATGTCGCTAAAGGATTGGGGAGTCGAGTGGAATGGCAACGCAGTCTGTTAGTGGTCGTGGCAGTGGCTCTGGCTGGAGCCGCAGTTGCCACCGCAGGCACGATTAGCTTTGTCGGATTGATGGCTCCCCATATCGGGCGCAAACTGATCGGTACAAATCATCAAAACCTTTTGCCTGTGGCTGCCCTAATTGGTGGATTTTTAGTCACGATCGCTGATTGGATCGGACGGGTTCTATTTGCCCCTATCGAGATTCCCTGTGGCGTGGTAGTTGCTGCGATCGGTGCGCCATTTTTTCTATTCCTACTCATTCACAATCGCCAACGTTAATGTTAGAACTTACTGCTCAAAAATTATCCTTAGCCTATGCAGGCAATACCATTATTCAGGATTTGACATTAGCAATTCCTACGGAAAAAATCACGGTATTAGTGGGCGCAAATGGCTGCGGCAAATCCACTTTGCTGAAAGGTCTTGGACGATTACTCAAACCTAAAAGTGGTGGAGTCTACCTCGATGGCAAATCAATTATGAAGCGATCATCTAAAGCTGTTGCTCAGCAGTTAGGATTATTACCGCAAAGTCCAGTTGCTCCCGAAGGCTTGACCATCCGCGATCTAGTTTCTCAAGGACGCTATCCTTATCAAAACTGGATGCAGCAATGGTCAACTCAGGATGAAAAGTTTGTTCAGCAAGCCATAGAAATGACAGACTTAATGGAACTATGCGATCATCCTCTTGATAATCTATCGGGTGGTCAGCGGCAGAGGGCATGGATTGCGATGGCACTTGCTCAAAACACGAAACTACTCCTCCTAGATGAGCCAACTACTTTTCTCGATCTCGCTCATCAAATTGAAATATTAGATCTGCTCCATCATCTCAATCAGCAACAAGGACGCACGATTGTGATGGTATTACATGATTTAAATCAGGCTTGTCGCTATGCTGACCATTTAGTGGCGATCAAAGCAGGACAAATCTTTGCATCAGGTAAGCCCCAAGAAGTGATTACTGAGGAGATTGTCCAAACTGTATTCAATTTGAAATGCCGTATTTATCCAGATCCAATCGCAGGTACTCCCATGTGTATTCCCATTGGAGCCAAGAATTCAGCAAGTTCTATCCAAAATTTTTGAGTATCTGTTTTTTACACCTATGAAACTAACGAAGTCGATTCAATGGGTAGTCTTGATGATCGTGATTACAGTTGCGATCGCATCCTGCCAAAGTACGCCCAGCTATATGCGTGGTGACTCGATCCAAGCTGCTAATTCTCTGCGGACTGACTGTCGTGACATTGAGCATGTGATGGGAAAGACCAAAGTATGTGGTCAGCCTCAAAGGATTGTCGTACTTGGCCCCTATCTTCTAGAGCCTTTACTTGCGCTCAATGTCCAAGCGGTTGCCTTTGCTGATCAGGGATCCTTTCACCGACATGACTATACTGATCCTAGTAAACAGATTCCCTATATAGGATTGCGGATTACACAACCGATGGTAAATGTCGGGCTAGTTTATGCTCCCTCCATCGAAGCGATTCTTAAAGTCCAACCAGATTTGATTTTGGGACTTGATATTAACAATACTAGACAATATGCTACCTTGGCGAGGATCGCCCCAACATTGATTTTAAAGTGGACTGAGCCAGATATGAATCTCAAGGCGATCGCAAAAGCTGTAAATCGTTCTGATCAAGCCGAGCAAATTTTAAAAGAAAAGCAACAGCAAATTGCTACAGCCCGTCAAGTCTTTTCCTCAGTTGTAAAGACTTCCCCAAATTTGCTGTTACTGAGTTCTAGTGATTTAAAAGAGATTTTTTTAGTTACCAATAAACATGGTCTTTGTAGCTCTTTACCCCAAGATTTAGGATTTGAACTGGTATCTCCACCCCAACTTCCCCGCAATCCGAAAGCACCTTTTGTTCCGATTTCATTAGAAACACTTCCTCAACTCGGTCAGGCTGATATGGTGATTTTCCTCGGAAATAACTTTAGTAAACCGAACCAGTTAAAGCAAGCAAGCAATTTTGAAGATTCGCAACTTGCTAATCTCAAGCAAGCTTGGTCAAAGAGTGCGATCGCGCAGTCTCTTAATGTTAGCAAGTCTGGAAAGGTCTATTTCATTCCTACCTATATTTGCCTAGGTTTACCAGGCTCTATTGGTGCTGATCTCTATCTAAATGAACTAAAAAAACAGATATTACCAACCAGTGAATAGCATGAATTGAAAGGGGTAATATGTTACATCCTTGTGAAGGTGGGGATATCCATTGAAGTAGTCAATTGGAATTGTTTGGTGATGATAAATTTAGCGGTTTGCAATCTGACTTAAAAACTTGATTGATTTAATTTCCAATGCAAATATTCTTGGATTGTCGGAAAATACTGCATAACCGCATCTAAACCACCTGGCCTATCATTTAGATAAGCTTCTAAATAATCAGCATCATTTTTGCGTGGCAGGATTCCAGCATTGCGATCGCGCAAACCTTCTCGATAATGAGTCTCTCTAATACGGGTACGACCAAACATAATACTAAATCTCTTTTGGCTTGCAATTACATACTTGAATCCTTTGTATTGTATAAAAAATTACAAAAAACATCTGATTTCTGTGAGTTTAGAAACAATAATTATAAGTCATGTAAAAAAAGTGAAAAATAGCTTAGGTGTTAAAAGAGATGGGGAAATTACTATATCTATCACCACATCTTGTATGATAATGATTATCATTCTTGGTGGATGCAATCAGTAAAATATAATTATTGACACAAAAGCTGATTGCGGCAGACATAACAGAGATATTATTGACAGTAATAATCATATATTTGCATTAAAACTCAGTTTATTGTAAGAATTGAAGCTCTATATCTGTTTAAAATATTTCTCTAAGTAATGAGATAAATTACTATTAAGTTTCACAAATATGTCAAGTGAGGAGTTACTCAATGTCGAAAATTTGGTTTGAACAAGTACAAAATTCTTTGGTTGGCGCGATCGCCTTTTCTGCGATCGGAGTATTTCCCAGCAACATGTTTAGCGTATCGGCTCAGTCATTACCACCTACAAAAGATGTCTTAACGCAAAATGTCACATCAGTCTCACAACTTAGTGATGTACGTCCAACTGATTGGGCTTTTACCGCCTTGCAGTCTCTTGTTGAGCGCTACGGATGTATCGCAGGTTACCCCGATAGCACCTTTCGTGGAAAGCAAGCCACCAGTCGCTATGAATTTGCCGCAGGTTTAAATGCTTGTCTCGACAAAATCAACGAAATTATTTCCGCAGGGTTAGCCGATAAGGTTAGCAAAGAAGACCTTGCCACATTACAGAAATTGCAAGAAGAATTTGCTGCCGAACTTGCCACTTTGCGTGGTCGTGTCGATGCCCTTGATGCTAAAACTGCCAAACTTGAAGCACAGCAATTTTCAACTACGACTAAGCTCACAGGTCAAGTGATCGCGGCTGTCTCTGCGGGAAGCTCAGGGACTGATTTTCTGCTGGACTCAACTGGTGCGCCTACAACTAATGCTGGGAAAGTGAATGCAACTGTGATCAGCCGCGTGCGACTGAATTTCAACACCAGTTTCACGGGCGAAGATTTGTTGTTAACGCGGATCGAACTTGGCAATGGCGGCACAGGGCTTAATAATCAGCTAGATCCTACTGCAAGCTTATTAGGTTTCACAGGATTTGGAAACAGTTCTAGATTTGATTACAGCGGTGTTGGCACAAACGCAACATTAAATCGATTGCGTTACGATTTCCCGATTGGCAAAGATATCCGTGCTTCGATTGGGACAAATATGTCGTTGAATGATCATCTTGATGCCAATAGCTTTGCTAATGACGAGTCAGCCGATTTCTCTAGCGGCATGTTTATCAATAATCCATTGATTTTGCCCGTAAATGATGGTGCTGGTGCTGCGATCGCATGGAACTTTGGTGGTAGTGCTTTTACCCTGAGAGCAGGTTATGTTGCCCAGAATGCTAATAGTCCTACGACCGATGGAACTATCAATCGAGGCTTATTTGGTGATCCTTACCAAGGTACGGTTGAGCTAGAATTTGCGCCGAAAAATGCGAATGATGAGAGTCCGTTTGCAATCCGCTTGCAATATACTCGTGCTTCAGTAAATAATCTTGACTACAATACGGGCGGCGTAAACCTTGAGTGGGCTTTCAATAAATCTGTGGCGCTTTTTGGGCGCTATGGATTTGGCAATATCAGCAATCGTAGCAATGCAATTTCCGCAGCACTCCCCAGCTACACGGTTTCAGGTAATACTTCTCTAAGTCCTCAAACTTGGTCTGCGGGTTTCGCGTTCCCTGATTTGTTTAAGGAAGGTGCAATGGCTGCGATCGCAGTTGGACAACCTTTCATTGAGAGCAATGTGGGCAATGCCACTCAAACCAATGTGGAGTTGTTCTATCGCTTCCCTATCTCTGACAATATCAGCATCACTCCTGATTTGCAGTTGATCTTCAATCCTAATAACAACAGTGGCAATAGCACTATCACTGTGGGTACATTGAGAACTGTATTTTCATTCTAATTTACAGATACTCTCTTCCCCGTAATACTAATTCACAAAAGCATCTGCCCTGCAATAAATTGCGGGCTAAAAGCTTAAACCTGTTGAAACAGGTTGGTTTGAAGCTTTATTTAGTCAGTTTTAACTGACTTGAGCTTTGAGCCAAGAACTTTAGTTCTTGGTTGATTTGCGTAAGTCCTAATTATAAAAATCGGTTGTTTGAGAGTCCGCCGTTGGCGGGCTCTCAAACAACCGATTTTGGTATTTCCACTGCCTTCGGCGCTGGAAATACCAAAATCAGTTTCATAATGAGAATTGCTGTTCTTGTAGGGGCTATGCCCCTGTGCCAGCCCCGATCCTGAATTCCTTCCACGGAACTTCAATTAATATGCGTTAGCTTCCTTTTTACCTAGCTCTTGGGAAATTATCTCAAGATATTCATCGATAAATTTTGACCAGCCAATCACGATTAATTGATTGTGAGTCAGCTTTTCAGGATCAATATCATCGTATCCAAATCCAATTTCGCGACCTTCGAGATCACAACAAATTAACCCTGCCGCCTTCGCGATCGCTAGGGGCCCAACCGTATCCCAAAGCTTAACACGGCGATTGAGGTATATATATGCACTTGCCCGACCTTGGACAACTTCCATTACCTTTAAGCCAAAACTACCGAGACTATAAAACTCGACATTGGGAATAGCAGCACGAATTGCATCGCCATAGGCGAGATCATCTTTTTTGCTCACAATTATGCGATCGCAACTTGCGCCAATTGGTTCATGGGGATATAAAACCTCAGGGACATTTCCATTCGTAGCGATAAATAAACCATTGATTGCAGTTCCGCCAAAATATAAGCGATCGCTTTTGGGTGCATATACCCAGCCGAGAACTGGCTGAAATGACTCTAAAACACCGACCATAACTGAATAGAATTCACGCCCATGAATGAAGTCATCAGTGCCATCAATGGGATCGATAAACCAGAATTTCTGATTAACTTTTGATTTTTGTTGCCAGAGTTCTAGCGATCGCTGGTTCTCTTCGCTAATTACTCCATCATTGGGAAACCACGCCTGAAAACGTTGACTTAAGAGGTGATCAAGTTCGCGATCGACATTTGTTACATAATCATCAAAACCTTTTTCATCCACTTGAAAACCCAACTCTCTCAAATGAATTGCCTTTTGACCGATTTCACGAATAAACTGACAAATTTCTGTTTGTAATGCAGGATTCATAATAACTAAAGAGAATAAACTTAAGTAACTTTTTGAAATTTATGGGATTTTTGGATAGATATGGTGTGGGCTTTGCCCACATCATATCTATCCACTGCATGAGTTCTAGCTATTTGAGAGAACGAGAAAATGCGCGAAAGTATAGCGATCGCCAAAATTCTTTAAGCGGATAAGCAATAAACGTAATCGGATTAATCGTAACAATAATATCGCGGAGACCAAGGTTCGCTAAAGCGACGATCGCCCAAGCCACAAAATCTGCTGACATGACCCCATAGGGGTTGAGATCACTTTTGAAGGGGCCTAAAATTAGTTTGCGGATTTTGCAAGGGGAATCAAGGCGGCGTAAGGTCACCAAATCTCCGATCGCACGTTTTGAGAGTTCGTACAATGGACTGAAGGCAGGATTGACTTCAGCCTCGGAAGTATTTACCCAAACTTCTTTGCTGCTAATTGCTTGAGCATCAGTTACAGTTTCTAAGAATAAATCGATCCAACGAAAAACAGAAAAGGTATTGACTTCGTAGGATTTATAAATTGATATAGAGTCTCTTACTCCTAAAACATTTACACCGTGATTAAGAATGAGAATATCGACTTGTTGTAAGCGATCGCGTAGTTCTGTTTCATGCCCTAGTTGCCAAGTCAAAACTTCAACTGCTTGATTGTGCTGATTATCGCTGTCTGCAATTTGAAAATTAGGATTAGGCGAAGTTGTTAGTGCAATAACCCTTGCTCCTTGCTTAGAAAGCTCTGTGGCTAATGCTCTGCCCATTGTGCCTGAAGCGCCTGTAATCGCAATGCTTTTATCTTTAAGTGACAAGGCTGAACCCAAAACCCTACTTAACAAGTGTAACCGTACTACAGCGCTTTGCGCTCAAATCCGAACCAACAAATTTTTGAAAGTGTTGCAAAGCAACACTTTCAAAAATTTGTTGTGGTTCGTTTGACGTTGATCGTATAACATATCTTAAGTAGCCAAAACCTTTAAAAAAGTGGACTATAAATAGATTTTGCAACAGTTCCCATTTGATTTTAATGATTTACCAACTCCTGCTTATTTGGTGGGTGGATGGGTACGCGATCGCATACTAAATCGTCAAGGTAAATATCTTGATCTAGATTTTGTTTTGCCAGAGAAAGCAGTTGAAATAGCTAATGCGATCGCCCGTAAGTATAAAGCAGGATTTGTGATTTTAGACGCAGAGCGTCAAATTGCGCGAGTTGTTTTTAAAAATGGAACGGCGGATTTTGCTCAACAAATGGGGCGTAGTTTAGAAGCAGATTTAGGGCGGCGCGACTTTTGTATGAATGCGATCGCCTTAGAATGTCATCAATTAATTGGTAATCGGTCATTGGGTATTGGCGATGGATTGTCGGTGGGAGAAGATTTTATTGATCCTTTTGATGGAATTGGTGATTTAAAAGCCAAGCGAATTAGGATGGTTGCGCCTGAGAATTTGGCGGATGATCCTTTGCGGATTTTGCGGGGATATCGACAAGCGGCTCAGTTAGGCTTTGAAATTGAAAGTTTGACTCGGCAAGTTTTGATTAAATTTGCGCCCAAGTTAAAGTCTATGGCGGCTGAAAGAGTACGGACAGAACTAGGTTATTTGCTATCAATCTCGAATGGTAGTCAAGGAATGATGGCTGCTATCGGCGATCGCATTTTAGAGGATTGGTTGCCAAGCCAACATTTGAATCTAGAACGATTTGCCAAAATTGAGCATGTGATTTTGAGCTTAACAGTCAAATTCCCGAATCTAGAATCATTTTTTAGTAAGCAATTATCAGGCGATCGCTATGCTCTCGTGGTTATCAAATTAGCTGCATTAACCAATAGCGCGACAGCCTTGGAATCTCTTGGATTAAGCCGTGCCGAGCAGCGCTGGCTCATCGGGATTCTGCGTTATCTGCCTCAATTCATCAAGCTTTTAGAGCAAGCTTCACTCAAAGAGCAATATAAATTTTTTCAGCCAACTTTGGAATTTTTTCCTGCGATCGCGGCTTTGGCTATAGCTAGTGATTTTGACCAAGATGCGATCGCACCTTGGTTGGAGCGCTGGCTCAATCCTCAAGATGCGATCGCTTATCCTGTAGCGTTAATTACTGGCGATGATTTGCGAAAAGAATTGGGAATTGCGCCTAGTCCTAAAATTGGCGAACTATTAGAAATTGTGAAAATCGCTCAAGTCGAAGGCAAGATTTCATCAAAACAAGAAGCGATCGCTTTTGTGGAAGCCCTGCACTCAAGTGCGGGCTAAAAGCTAAAACCCGTTGAAACGGGTTACGGAAAAGTATTCTTCAGTCCACTTCAGTGGACTTGAGCTTTTAGCCCGCACTTGAGTGCAGGGCTATTGTCTCACCAATACGGAAAAGTATTCTTCAGTCCACTTCAGTGGACTTGAGCTTTTAGCCCGCACTTGAGTGCAGGGCTATTGTCTCACCAATTCAGAACCGTTTATAGATTTACGAACATGGATTTGCGTGGGTAATCTCTCGGCTAACGATTGAATATGGGTAATTACACCGATGAGACGATCCTGTTGGCGCAAGGATTCGAGGATTTGAGTGACAGATTCGAGGGTTTCGCTATCGAGCGTACCAAAGCCTTCATCTAAGAAGAGGCTACCTAGTTCAATTCCCATTGATAATTTTTCTGATAAAGCTAGAGCCATTGATAGCGAAGCAGCAAAGGTTTCACCACCTGAGAGAGTGCGAATACGACGTTTTTCGCCACCATTCCAGTTGTCAGACACCCAATAATCGCCACTTTCGATTTGGAGAATATAACGATCTTCAGAAAGCTGTTGCAATAGAACTGAAGCGCGGTTGGCGAGTTCCTGTTGCAGACTATCGAGAATATATTCTTGGAACTTGTTGGATTGCAGATCTTGGGAGAGAGTATGATAAATCTGCTCTTGAGCCTGTAGAGCAACCTTTCGCTCTTCTAAATCTTGTGATTCCTGCCGCCTTTGCTGCGCTTGTTCTAGCCATGCTTTGATCGAAGCACGATTTTCACTAGCTAGTTGGAGATCCTGTTCTATTTGTTGTAAATCTGCGCGAAGATTTGCGATCGCAATTTCATCAGTATGTTGATCTGCGATCGCCTCCGCAAACATTTGCTGACGAGTAGTTAAATCCTGTTCTTGGCGTTGATAGGTTTCAATTTCTTTTTGCCATGACTCCATTTGCGATCGCGTAGTTTGAGCAGCCAGAAATTCTGATTCAGTAAAGTTGATAGATTGTAGTTCATTGAGCCAGTTTGTCTCTTGTTGAGTGCGTTCAGCAATTGCGATATCATGATTTTCTTGAGCTTTTGTGGCAGCTTCTTCGCGTTTTACAAAGTTTTCACGAGCTTTTTGATAGGATTTTTCGATAGCTTGGAGGCGATCGCTTAGTTCAGATTTTGCTTGCAAGATACTTTGACGCAATGACTCATAACTTTTGCCTGCGGTAATTTCTTGCAACCGTTGCGAAATTTCTTGTAGTTGGGATTGACGATGCGCTCTCTCTTGTTCAGCTTTTTGAAATTCTGTTTGAGCTAATTGTCGGTTTTCTTGATTGATATTTAGCTTGCTTTCAGCATTGCGACAAGCGATCGCAATTTCTTTTTGCTCGTTAATCAGTTTTTGATAGGCTAATTCTTGTCTCTCTAATTCTTGGCGATCGCGGAGAATATCTGCGGCTGTCCATGCAGTTTGGAGAATGCGATCGATCTGTTCTTGGAATTTTGCAACCTCAGTTTCTAACTCTGCAATTTCCTGAGTTTGGATTTGCAGTTGTAGTTGCGATGTCTCTAAATTCGCCTCCAGCTTTGCCCTGTCTTCACGCAGTTTTGCTAACTGTCTCTCGTTGACATCTCGCTGTTTTTTGAGTACATCTGTATCGATTAGTTCCATTTTGAGAAGCTCTGGCAATCCCTCTATAACATAAAGATTATTACAAACGGGGCAGTTGTCACCATCATGGAGTTCAGCACGCAAAGCACTGACATGACTACTTTGTAAGGCTTGTAAATTTGAAGCTTCGGCTTTTGTCAGGGCGATATTTGCAGTTTGAAATTCATTTTCAGCCTTCGAGATCGTTTGTTTCGATTTCTCTAATTGCTGCGTGAGGTTACTGCTTTCCGTTTGTAATTGTGTAGATTTTTGCTTTAGCTTCACAAGCCCATCTTGCAACATTTGCTGCTGAGCAAGCGGCTCGGCAACTTGGCGCAGACTTTCGAGACGCTGAGGATCGTTATGGGAATTAGCGATCGCAGTTGCAATTTTTTGTAATTGCTGAGTAGAATTCTGCAATTCTAGTTCAGCTTGTTTTGTTGCCTTTGTTGCTTTTTCAAGCTGTTGCGATCGCTCTAGAGCATTCTTATGAGCACGTTCTAGCTCGGCAATGCATTGCTGTTGTTGCGTATGCAGAGCTTCCGCTAGAGCAAGGCTACGTTCTTGAGATTCTATATGGCTTTGAGCTTCAATTTGGTTGGTGCGAGATTGCTCCAAAATTTGTTGTTGCTTTTCAAGATCAAACTTAGCTATTTCTAACTGTTTATTGGCAGTTGTCAGATCGGCGATCGCATTTTCTACGCGCTTGCGAGTAGTTTGCAAAATTGTCCAAGTTCCTACAATCGAGTTAGCTAACTGAGCATTACGGAATTTAACTTCTAAATCTTGGACTTTTGGAGCATCTTGCTGAAGCTGCTCTAATTTTACTGAAAGTTGGCTATATTGCTGAATTTGAGTAAACAATCTTTCTTCGGATTCTAACAGCTTGCGGCTATTTTTCGCTTTGATATCCAATTCAGGAATCGCAACTTCAAGATTTTCTAATTCTGTTTGTTGAGCATTCACCTCTTCAATAGTTGGCGCTTGCATCCCTTCAAGGACTTTATCTAAACCTTCACGCTCAGCTTTAAAACGACTAGTGCGATCGCTTGCTTCTTTCCGCATTTGCTCGAATATTTGAAATCCTGCCAATTGCCGCAAAATCTCGCGACGTTTGCCAGCTTCACCCTTGAGAAATTCATCAAACTGCCCTTGCGGCAAAATGATTACACGGGTAAAGGTCTCGAAATCCATGCCAATGATTTCTTCCACCTTTTGCGTGGCACATCTTTCCCATTCTTCTCCTACTAATTCATCTAGCAGAAAGTTCTTTATGTCAGTTTTACCTCGATTGCGCCATGTTCGCACCACTCTATATTCAGTCTGCCGCATTACAAACCGAAATTCTACTTTTAATTGTGTTGCCCCTTGGCTAACTAGTTCTCTCGATGAATTGGGCTTTTGAGCCACTTTGTCATAAAGTGCAAAGGTAATTGCATCCAATAGCGAAGTTTTCCCCGCCCCCGTAGCGCCTGTAATCGCAAATAAATCGAGGCTAGAAAAATCTAGTGTTTGACGAGTGCGAAAACTGGTAAATCCTTCGACAATTAACTCAATTGGACGCATCACTCAACTCCATATATAACTCTTTAAATGCATTAATCACATCAGGCGACAAGTTCTTTTCCCGATCGCTATAAAATTTTTGAAACTCAGCGATCGCATCAAAGCGATCATAATCTTTAGGTTCTGGAACCTGTACTGATTCATTCACGATTAACTTTGGCTCCACCATTACCGCTTGAGGACAGACTTTTCGCACCCGATCCGCGAGTCCGATGGGCGGCGTATCGACAGCGATCGCAAATTTCAAATAGCCAACATAATCACGATGCAATTCTAATTGCTCATCAAGCTGATCGATATGACATTCCACTCTTTTAAGTGGCTTTTGGCAAGCAAGGGGCTGAAATTGCACTTTCGCAGGTCTACCCACTTCCACTTCAATCAAATTAAAGCCCTTCTCTTCACCCACTTCGCCAAAATCTACTTGAATTAATGATCCTGCATAATAGGTCGGTGCAGCATTGGCAATCTGTTGAGGACGATGGATATGACCTAAGCCTACATACTGACATTCTGAAGGGATTGATTGTCCAGACAGGCTATAGACAGCACCGCTATAAAAGGCAGCCTCTGAGCCTGTAAACTTCGCGCCATCAACGGTCATATGTGCCATCATCACATTCACGGCATCAGTTTTAAATGCAGTAGCCAGATCTTGCAAAACATAGGTTACTAAGGTTTTATAATCATTGCGTTGCTCAACAGCATCCTTGTTCCAAATATCCTCGGCAGCTAATAAACGCCGCTCTGAAGCAAAAGGCATTGCGCCAACACATAACTTTCCATTAGCAGTATCAATACTAACCACGCCCCCTTCTTCGGCAATTCTTGGTCTACCTAAAGCCCTCACTCCTGCAAGAGATAGTAAATGCGCGAGACTATCAATCCGATTTGCCGAATCATGATTTCCTGCGATCGCAACTGAAGGAATACTTAACTGATTAAGCTTATAAAAAAATTCATAGGCAATACGTTCTGACTCAGTCGTAGGATTCGGCACATCAAAAATATCCCCCGCTACGAGTACGGCATCAACTTCAAATTCCTGAGCATATTTGAGAATTTCTTCCAATGCTAAGGCAATCTCAGGAGTGCGATCGACTCCCTTTAATTTTCTACCCAAATGCCAATCAGAGGTATGAATTAAACGCATATTTTGGGTTTTACCCATCAGAACAACTTAATAAAGCAATATTTTTAGAAACTATTTAAGAATTGTCTAGATCCCCCCCAGCCCCCCTTAAAAAGGGGGGAGAATTTTCTTCTTCCCCCTTTTTAAGGGGGATTGAGGGGGATCTCTTAGGAGCTTTAGCCGCAGAAAGTAATTCCTAAATGGTTTCTAAGAACGTAAAACGTTCAGAGAATATTGCTTTATAGATGAGAAATAGCATAAACATGGTGATTAGGCAACTTAAGGAATTCTGTAGCGCAAGCCATATCCAATCATTTCACCAATGTTAGCGACTTTAACACTTGCAAATAGACTCCCATTCCTACAGGTTCACAACGCTTAAGCCCACCATTTGCACTACTATCTGGAATACTTCCACCTGAGATGAGTGCTGGATTTCCCTTCAGCACTAAAAAGCTCGAAATACTCCTGATGCTACTGTCACGAGCATTATCTGTATAAACTACCACTGAGCCAAATTCCGTCTGGACTTCATTTGCTCTTTGCAATCCTCGTGAGCCAGAGCTAGAGGAGCTGATACTAATACAGGTATTGTTTTCTCCTTGATAGGCGATCGTGTAACCAGAGTCGTCATCACCATTGGCATATTTGTTCGCTTCTCCCTTGGCATAAACTAAGCGAAACCCTTCTGGAATAAAATTTGGCGCAACAATTGGGCTTGGCAATTGCAGAAGTAATGCCTTTTGTTCTGAAGTCAATAAATTCCCAGTTTCTTTCTTTGACTGACTTCCAGTTGAAGTAGAGATAGTATAATTAGGCTCGGTTTCAAAAAACTCGCCAGTACTATTCAAACAATTCATTAGTGATTCAGAATATTTCTCTCCACTATCTTTTTGAAAGAAATTATATTCAGAGGGAGAACCACCATCTAGCGATATCGAGAGATTCTCACCATTCTGACTTAAAGTTACAGTTCTTCCATATTTTTTCCAGCCATCCGCAACAAAATAATCCTTTTTCGCAGATAAGGAGCCAGTAGTCTCGCCAACTGTGACAGCATAGCGCCCAGATGGCATAGAAACACCTTGATAACAGATACGGCTTCCCTGCTTTGCGATCGTAATGTATCTGGAGCCTGAATTGTATACACCTGTGATTAGAGATACTTGCTTAGCTGACGATCTCTCATCGGTTGCATCTGCTTTTATCACGGCTTGTTGATCATTTGTAGCTGCTTTTGTTTGAGATTCAGGTAGATTTTTAGTTGTTTCTGCCTGAGTCGTGGCTATACCTGCATTAACAGCAGGCTGTTGGGCGCAAGCAGTGACTTGAACAATGACATTAAGCAAGATAAATGGAATACATAGTTGCGATCGCATTGACTCTACTCCTATCAAATAAAGAATAAACCAAGAACTCAAGTTCTTGGCTAAAAGCTCAAGTCTACTGAAGTGGACTACAGAATACTTTTAATTAACCCGTTTCAACGGGTTTGAGCTTTTAGCCCGTGCTTGAGTGCAGGGCTTTGTAAGTCATAATTTTATTTTAAAGGTTTTACGATGGAGATCACTATAGCCAAGTTGCGCGATTGCTTCTCGATGTTTAGGCGTGCCATAGCCCTTATTTGTGGCTAGATCATAGCCTGTATATATTTCTGCTAGTTCTACTATCCTGCGATCGCGCCATACCTTTGCGACAATACTTGCCGCCGCAATTGAAATTGATAGAGAATCCCCCTTAATCACTGTAGTTTGCGGAATCGGCGTAATTAGCTTAAATCGTAAAAGTTGATTGCCATCAATGAGGCAATGCTTGGGTTGAGGACTTAGCTTTGCGATCGCCCTCTCCATCGCTAGTAAACTCGCTGCGAGAATATTCATTTCATCGATTTCATCAACCGTTGCTGTGCCAATTTCACAGGCGATCGCAACTTCACGAATGATCAGATCTAATTTTTCGCGACGTTGGGGTGACAACTTTTTGCTGTCAGTCACGCCTAGCTCTTCTAAAGAAGCAAATTTATCAATTGGCAAAATCACTGCGGCCGCCACAACTTCGCCAAAAAGACAACCCCTCCCAACTTCGTCAACTCCTGCTACAGGATAATTTGCAATTTCTAGCGATCGGATGTCTTCTTGATTCATGAAACTGATTCATCTTTTGGTATATAGCTGTCGCCATTCTTGTTAGGACATAAAACCCAAATAGTGTGAGGCGGCGCGAAGCGCCGCCTCACACTATTTGGGTTTTGATTTGTTCTGATACAGGTGGCTATAGCTATATGTTACAGCGCTTTGCGCTGACTTAAAACCCAGTGAAAATTTTGAAAGTGCCGCGAAGCGGCACTTTCAAAATTTGTTATCCTAAATACAGTGCCATAAGCACCCCAAGCAAGTTTTAATAGTAGCTAACTAATCAGTCAAGACCCACCGCAATGACCACAACGCCGATCGCACCCAAAACAACTACACAACCCACACTCGTCAATCGTCCCGACTCATTAGGACGGTTTGGTATTTTCGGGGGCAAATATGTCCCCGAAACCCTTATGAGCGCCCTTGCTGAACTGGAAACCGCCTTTTATCATTACAAAACCGATCCAGATTTTAACAACGAGCTAGACGGCTATTTGCGAGACTATGTGGGTAGACCCAGCCCTCTATATTTTGCGGAGAGATTGACGCAGCACTATGGAACTGCTCAGATTTATCTAAAGCGTGAAGACCTCAACCATACGGGTGCGCACAAAATCAATAATGCCCTAGCTCAAGTTCTCCTCGCTATCCGCATGGGCAAAAAGCGCGTAATTGCCGAAACAGGTGCAGGACAGCATGGTGTAGCTACGGCAACTGTTTGCGCTCGCTTTGGTCTAGATTGTGTGATTTATATGGGCGTACAGGACATGGAACGCCAATCGCTGAATGTATTTCGGATGAAACTCATGGGTGCAGAGGTGCGTCCCGTTGAGGCTGGTACTGGTACGCTCAAAGATGCTACATCTGAAGCAATTCGCGACTGGGTAACAAATGTCGTCGATACCCATTATATTCTTGGCTCCGTTGCTGGCCCCCATCCTTACCCAATGATTGTGCGAGATTTTCATGCCGTGATTGGTAAGGAGAGTCGTCGCCAGAGTCAAGAGAAATGGGGCGGTTTACCAGATATTTTGCTTGCTTGTGTTGGTGGTGGCTCCAATGCGATGGGTCTATTCCATGAATTTGTCGAAGAGCCAAGCGTTCGCTTGATCGGTGTGGAAGCAGCAGGTAAAGGCACAAATACAGAGTTCCATGCCGCAACTTTAACGCTTGGGCGCGTTGGTGTATTACATGGCGCAATGAGCTATCTCTTGCAAGATTCAGAAGGACAAGTCCAAGAAGCACATTCCATCAGTGCTGGCTTAGATTATCCAGGTGTCGGGCCAGAGCATAGCTATCTCAAGGATCTAGGTCGTGCTGAATATTACAGCGTCACGGATCAAGAAGCTCTCGATGCATTTCAAAGACTCTCGCGTTTGGAAGGAATCATTCCCGCTTTGGAAACATCCCATGCGATCGCCTATCTAGAAACTCTCTGCCCACAACTAACCGCCGATCAGCGCATTATCATCAACTGCTCTGGTCGTGGTGACAAAGATGTAAACACAGTAATTCAGCATTTACATCTCTAAAAGATAAAGGCGGCACTTCGTGCCGCCTTTATCTTTTAGGTTTGTGCAGATAGCCATCGCTCTGCTTCGAGTGCTGCCATGCATCCTGTTCCTGCGGCAGTAATTGCTTGGCGATATTCGTGGTCTTGGACATCGCCACAGGCATAGACACCTGCAATATTAGTAGCTGTTGACTTTCCTTTTGTGATGATATAACCCGTCGCATCAAGTTCTATCTGTCCCACAAATAAATCTGTATTCGGACTATGCCCGATCGCATAAAAGAGTCCGCCAACAGCTAAATCACTCTCCTCATTAGTGACAGCATGGCGAAGCTTTACCCCTTTAACAATCTCTTCACCATAAACATCAATCGGGATAGATTGCCAATGCACCGTAATTTTCGGATGTGCCAATACGCGATCTTGCATGATTTTACTGGCTCTCATGCGATCGCCACGCACAAGCAAATGGACTTTTGAACCATATTTAGTTAAGAAAATCGATTCTTCCGCAGCCGTATCACCACCACCAACTACCGCTAACTCCACACCACGAAAGATTGGCGCAGCGCCATCACATACTGCACATGCCGAAATTCCACGATTCCAATACTTCGGTTCACTGGGTAAATGGAGCCTTTTCGCAGTTGCACCTGTGGCGATGATCACGCTGTGAGTTTGGACTTCGTGAGATGAATATTTAATCGTAAAAGGGCGATCGCTGAAATCAACAGAAGTCACATCTTCCATTATCAATTCCGCTCCGCAATTGATAGCTTGTTCCTTGATATAGCTCATCAACTGCGGTCCCATTACTCCCGTGGGAAACCCAGGGAAGTTCTCTACTTCCGTCGTCGTCATCAATTGTCCGCCAGGGATGCCTCCCTTCTGGAATCCCTCAAATACAAGTGGATTAAGGTTAGCTCGCCCAGCATAAATCGCAGCAGTATAGCCTGCGGGCCCTGAACCAATAATCACTACATTTCTAATATCTGACATAATTATTTGCCTTTTGGGTTTTAAGCTTTCTTTTGCCTACTCCCTTCTCACTCAAAAAGTAGGCATTATTATAGTGAATGATTAGTGGTGCACGGCTTTGTCGCGCACCACTGATCATTCACTGTAAAGGGAGTGGCTACTCATAGTAATCCACTGGGTATATCTGCTTAATTAAGATAGGTTTCGCTATACGTGACAAAATATATCGCATCTAGTGGATTTTTGTAGGATAATGTGATAATACCTACAAAAATGAAGCTACATCAACTCTAAATCGATTTTAGATCGATAAAATTATGGATATTAAGCTCATCAACATCGGCTTTGGTAACATTGTTTCGGCAAACCGAGTTGTAGCGATCGTTAGTCCCGAATCTGCTCCGATCAAGCGTATCATTAGTGATGCGCGTGAACATGGTAAGTTAGTTGATGCTACCTATGGTAGACGCACAAGAGCGGTAATTGTTACCGACTCTAGCCATGTAGTTCTATCTGCAATTCAACCTGAAACTGTTGCTAATCGTTTTGTCGTCAGTAAAGAAGGCGCTACAGATTAAACCAATTTAAAAATCCTTGCTTTGCAAGGATTTTTAAATGTAATTTGACATTTGGTTAACGGGCAAAGTGCTATCAACTCTATCTCTATAGGGAATTACGAAACGTTGAGCCAAGATAAATTGAGCGGTAAATTAATAGTTGTAACGGGGCCAAGCGGTGTCGGTAAGGGTACTCTGTTACAAAGACTTCTGGAGAGCCATCCCGATCGCATTCTCTTTTCAATTTCGGCAACGACCCGATCGCCCCGTGCAGGTGAAGAACATGGTCGCGAATATTTCTTTTGGGATCGGGCTGAATTTGAACAAAAGCGCGATGCAGGCAAATTTCTGGAATGGGCAGAATATGCGGGAAATCTTTACGGTACGCCCCGCCAAGCAATTGATGAAGCGATCGCCTTGGGGCAAATAGTCTTGTTAGAAATCGAACTAGAAGGTGCGCGGCAAGTGGCGCAGTCTTTTCCTAGCGCTCAACGAATTTTCATTGCCCCACCTTCGATGGAAGTTTTAGAAAGCCGTTTGCGCGATCGCAGTACCGATAGTAATGAACAAATTATCAAGCGCTTACACCATGCCAAATTGGAAGTAGCTGCGGCAAATGAGTTTGATATCACAATCATTAATGATGATCTAGAAATTGCTTTGCAGCAACTTGAAAGCGCCATGTTTAGCTAAAATCACTAAAACCAATTTTTTGAAAGCCCGCCTTCGGTGGGCTTTCAAAAAATTGGTTTTGATAATCAGGTTTGCTGAACTAGAATGATTGTGCTTTATGTGGCTTTGCCACATAAAGCACAATCATTCTAGTTGCGGTTTTCCTTATGACTACGTGGAGTCTCGTTGGCGCTTTGCTATTATCGGTTTCGGCTCAAGCTCTCGATGGTCGTGAAGTCGCCGCAGTGCCTCGGTCAGTGATGAGCTATGCCAATCGCCCAGTCCTAGCCTCAGAAGATCTCGCCAATAATCAGTCCGATCCTGTCGCAAAGCAAGCGATCGCAAATCTGCTCAATGATATTAAACAGATGGGGGTAAATAGCCCTGATCAAGGTGTATGGATTCAGTCCCACGACGGTGCGATCGCTGCTGGCCGTCTATCGAGCCGCCCATTACCCTCGGCTTCGCTCACCAAAAATGTCACCACCTTGGCAGCATTGCAAACTTGGGGATCAAACTATCGCTTTATTACCAATATCAGCACCACAGGTAAGCTTACAGGCGATACACTCAAAGGTGATCTGATTATTGAAGGCAGTGGCGATCCATTTTTTGTGTGGGAAGAGGCGATCGGGCTTGGCAATAAACTTAATCAACTAGGTATTAAGCGGATTCAAGGCAATTTGATCATTACAGGTCGGTTCTCCATGAACTTTGAGCCTGACCTACAAGAATCGGCAAACTTTCTCCGTTTAGCCTTTGATAGCAGCCAATGGCAGGGGGAAGTTGCTGAGCAATATGCGACGATGCCCGCAGGAACGCCCAAACCGCAACTAGTGATTCTTGGCAATGTGCGAATTGTGCCAAATCTTGCTGTAGCAAATATTTCCACTAGGAACTTACTGATTCGCCATGCATCGTTACCGCTTTGGCAAATTCTGAAGCGCATGAATACCTTTAGCAATAATGAGATGGCAGAAACTCTTGCCTCGCAAATGGGTGGAGGCAAACAAGTTGCTGCGATCGCAGCTAATGCGACAGGGATACCAATTTCAGAAATAAGGTTAATTAACGGCTCTGGCTTGGGGCAAGCCAATCAAATTTCCCCTCGTGCATCAGTGGCGATCTTGATGGCGATTCATAATCGCGCCCAAATCGAGGGTTTAACCCTTGCGGATCTCTTCCCAAGTAGTCAATGCAACTGCGGCACGATCGAAGGACGTAAAATCCCGAAAGGAGCAATCGTCAAAACTGGAACGCTCTCAGATGTCAGCTCTTTATCAGGGGTTGTCCAAACCCAAGAACATGGTGCAATTTGGTTTGCGATCGTTAATCGTGGTGAAGGCGATATTGATGCTTTTCACCGATCGCAGGATCGCGTATTACAAACTTTAGTCGCTAAATGGGGTTTACCCAAATTACCAATCGCTAGTTTTGCAGAAACACATTGGCAAGATAGCGATCGCAACGAAATCGCCAAATAAGTAAGGGCTGAGCATTGCTCAGCCCTTGCTTTTCAAATCTAGTTCAGTAACTAACCCAAGCTGCGACCTATGGTAAGAAGAAAAAAATGCTGCTAAAAAGGACAAAATCCGAGTAGCAGCGGAACCTGTAGAGTTTTTTCTAACTTCAGGCTCATTTGCCGATGTTAAGAGGTTGAGGGTATTTTCATTTGCTTTACCTGAAGGCAGTGTAGTTTATGCAGACAAGGCTTACAACGATTATAAAATTGAGGATTTGTTGTTTGAATCTGAGAATATTAAGCTCTCAGCTATGCGAAAAAGCAATTCAAAACGACCTGTACCTAGCTATGTTCAGTTTCTCCAGCACCATAAGCGTAAAGTAGTCGAAACCACTAGTAGTTTGATATCCCAGCTTTTACCTAAATCTATTCATGCTGTTACTTCAAAAGGTTTTGAGCTTAAAGTCATGCTCTTTGTTCTTGCTCTTAGCGTTAATCTATGGGGTGTAACTTCGGTTAATTAACAAAAAGAATGAAACTATCTACTACGGTTTAAAAAAATATCCTAGGTTTGCCGTAATATACGATTCTGTTGATATCAATATCAATGATATATAAGTATCAATAAACTAACTAAGAAATATACTATCCATTTTACTATAAACTATTTCTTCAGAGTGGTATTTCTGAATGTACTTAAGAGCGTTATCACTTAATGAATTATATAAGTTAGAGTTCAATCTCAGTTTCTCAATTAAAGGAATAAAAGCATGTATATCTTCAGCAATTAATACATCTTTTCCGTACTCTAATGACAATCCACGGACTCCTTTTAATGTCGATATGACTGGTTTTCCATAACTTAAAGCCTCAATTGCTTTTATTGAGACTCCGCTACCATAAAATATAGGTACTATGACAGCATCAGCAGACTTATATAAATCTGATATGTTGTCTACAAATCCCAGTACTCTTAATTGAGGATGTTTCTTGTTGAGAAAGTATGAGGAAACGCCACCTGCTACTAATATTTCTACTTGATGATTTAAATAGGGAATAACGTTATAATAAAAGCTTGAGATTCCATGCACGTTAGGATCGTATTGGGAACCAAAAAATAGCAGCTTGAATTTTTGATTAATCCCCCCTTCTAGGCTGTTATTATAGCTTTTAGCATAAGTACTTATTGTATTGTTTGAAAAATTAATTTTTGGAATCAAAATAGAATTTGATGAAAGCGATTCGTCTTGCTTTAATATGTTAAGTTCTTCATTTGAAATAGTGATGACCTTGTTAAACTTTCTAAGTACTTTCAATTCTTGACTGAAGCTTGTGTGATAATCAAAATCTCTAACTTTATTTCTAGTCAAAGCTCTTAGCGAACCAGAATAGCTTACCTTACTATAAAGTTTTTTCAAATCAAGAGATTCTTGTATTAGATTAGAATGTATATCGTGGATATCTATATATGTTTTACAAGGAATAGAAAAACCACTCACTAAAGCATTGGAGATGTAAGTATGGTTGAAAAATATAAAATCATATCTATTATTCCTAACGATACTTCTAAAATTTCTTCTCATGAATGGTAGAAAATGAATTAAAGATAATACACTCGGTTCCTTATTTATATATTTATAGAATTTTGATAGCAGTTTATGATAAGCAGCATCAAAAGAGCTTTTGCCCAGTACCTGATGCAAAAAGACTTTATTGACGCGCCTCTGATCTAATAGCATCTCTATACTGTCTTTATTCCATTGATTATAGTTGAAGTATTTATCTATCAAAAATAAGTCATATTCTATATTTCTGGACTCTAAATAATGAAGATGATCAAAAGCTCTAGACTCAGCCCCACCTCTCAAAGGATACAAGGGACGATCAAATACAAACAATGCTTTCATAAGTGCAGATTAGAATAGTTCAATCAACTTTAAGAATTGAAGTTAGTAGAATGTGGAATACATATTGATTGAAGGTAGAAGGATGCTCTTGCTAAAAGAACTCCAGTCAATATAGGGTATTGAAATCCAGCGCTTTGCAGAAGGATTGCGATATCATAAAGCCCGTGGGGAATTCCTAGCAATTTGCTTATGGATGAGGACTATAGTGAACGAAGTGGCTAAGCTCAACTAAATATAAAATCCTAAAACCTGTAATGAAAGCGCAGGTTGCGCTATAGGTTTTGGTCTTGGTTGTAATTCTGCCCAGCTACTTATAGCTTTCCCAGATGCTATAAGTAGCATCCAATCTCCTATATCAGTTATATATGCCCCCATCAAAATCCTTGATTTTAAGTTTCTCAATAAGTTAAAGGTGAATGCTAGTTGATGCTTGTGAGTATCTAGATAGTGGTTACCTGAGAGCTTGTGATTTTTATGAATCATAAACTCTACATCATCATAAATCTAACATACTTGTATTTTAGCGGTAATTTTGGTGGTTATTTTGGATATCTTCAAAAAAATTATCATGGGTTTTTCTTGAGATGCGACTTCACTCTAGATAGGTTATTTGAATTTTTAAAAGGTAATTTTCAATGATATGAAAATTACCTTTTAATTTAATGAAGTATATCAACTAAATCCTTGAATAACAGTTTAGCCGCTTTAGCGATCGCAGTCATCCTGATTAGTCTAATAGGTCTACCAGCTTCCTTCACATTAGGTTATACAGTTCCAATCCCTTGCGGGGATGTTTAAGAATCACCTTTAGACCCTCACGACATCGGGGTCTGATTCACTTAATCTAAACCGAAATTAGGTTTCCAATACCTTAATATGGGGATAATCAATATCGATACGAATACTTAGTCTCATTTTTTCACAATAAGCAGCTATGTGAAATTAAATATAATACCCAAAAGCCCGAAGCCTAGATTAACGACAGCTCGGGACAGTTTCAAACGGACTTTGAGAGAGGGTTTGCGTAGCAAACCCTCTCTCAAAGTCCAGAAACAAAAGCTTTGCTTAGCAAGGCTTTTGTTTCTGGACTTGTAAAATTTGTAAGCTTAACCAGAACTGATGTTAGATTACAAACATACTAAAGGTTTTGATTATGGCTTTTAATTATGTCTATCTACTTATATAAAGTCTATTTGCATTAAATTAATGAGAGCAATTCATTTAAGTACATGGAAAGAAGTTTGTGGGATTTCCGCTTATACAAACCATCTAGTAAATTCCTTAAATAGCAAAGATGTTGACAGTGAAATTTATCCAATCAAAAGAGAGGAAATTCAACATCTATCATTAAAAGAAATTAGAGATTTTTTTAAGCTTTTTTGTGAAAAAGCCAGAGAATTTGATATAGTTCATATACAGCATGAGCACGCTTTCTTTAATGGTTCTTATCCCCTATATAAATCTATCGATATCTTTAGCGAGATGCTAAGTCATTTAAAGGAAAATAACAGTAGAGTAATTGTTACTTTTCACGCAGATCCTATTTTTGTTCAAAAACTAGACCGCAATGATATAGGTGAATTAGAGAGGTCTTTAAGGATATTAAGTAATGCATTCCAAACATGGAAATGGAGTACGAAGATTAGTCCATTTTTTGGTAATGCAAGTAGGTTTATTGCAATTTCTCACACAACCAGATCGAGATTAAATCTTCTCGAAAGTGGTTTTAGTGCTAAATCGGTACACTTAGTAAGCCACGGAGTTTCTTCTTCTTTAAGGGAAATACGTGAATCGTTAACTGAACTTGACTATAGGTCAATTCTTAATTTTTCAAGCGATACTAAACTTTTGTCCATATTTGGCTTCATATCAGAAAATAAAGGCTACGTTACTGCTATAAGTACGTTAAAGTACCTTCCTAATAACTATAAATTAGTTATTCTTGGAGGTACGCACCCCTATGAAAAAAAAGATGGATTTTTGGATAAAATCTTAGAGTTAATTAATAATTTGGAACTAGTTGACAGAGTAGTAATCACTGGATACGTTGATTTTGAGACTTTCAAATTGTATAGCAAAGCTACAGACATATTTCTGGCTCCTTATTTACCTTCATCTCTCTTATCAGCTTCAGGAGCGATAACTTGGGCTTTAAGTTCTGGTAAACCAGTTATTGCAAGTAGAATTCCTGCTTTCCTTGAACTGAATCAAAATAAGCGATGTCTGCTTTTAGTATCTCCAGAATCCCCAAGAGAACTAGCTTGGGAGATTTTGAAATTAGATGAAAACATCGTATTGAAGAGTAAATTGGTTAAAAATTCTTTAGAATATGCAGAAGAAAACTCTTGGGACAATATCGCTGTGGCTACTCAAGATCTTTACACAAAGATGCTCAATACTTAGCTTGTTTAGGTGAATTAGGTAGTTCAGCATAATTAAAAAAGAGAGAGTACCGTCCGCTACACGGGCGGTACTCTCTCTTTTTTTTTAATTTCCACTTACTCCCTTCCCACCGAAGAAATAGACATATAAAACCAAGAAATAGCGGTGCGGGGCGAATCCCCGCACCGCTATTTCTTGA
This sequence comes from Pseudanabaena sp. BC1403, assembly GCF_002914585.1. Classification (NCBI taxonomy): domain Bacteria; kingdom Bacillati; phylum Cyanobacteriota; class Cyanophyceae; order Pseudanabaenales; family Pseudanabaenaceae; genus Pseudanabaena; species Pseudanabaena sp. BC1403. The sequence continues at coordinate 110,560 of NZ_PDDM01000006.1, read as the reverse complement.
CTGGGAAAGGAGTAAATACAGAACTGCAATTATGGCTGTGTTCATTACTTCGGCATCACTCATCTGTTGCTGTATATCGCATTGATGATTTATTGTGCGCAAAATGTCGTCGCGTGCACAATGTCGTCACATAGGAAATAAATCGCTATAATTTCATTATTCATTTTTCTTGCTGCTACTCGACAATTGTCATTTGTAGCAGCATTTTTCTCTTCTTACCATAGGTCAGCAATTCTCATTATGAAACCGATTTTGGTGTTTCCAGCGCCGAAGGCGCTGGAAACACCAAAATCGGTTGTTTGAAAGCCCGCCTTTGGCGGGCTTTCAAACAACCGATTTTTATAATGAGAACTGCTAACCATAGGTCGCAACTTGGGTTAAATAATTATATTTTTTGTAAAAGCGATTCGCTTTTACAAAAAATATGGGTTTGGTTTGGTTTATAGCGTAGACTATGAAAGGATTATGAAAAGATTGAATAACGCTCATAAATGATGTCTGCAAAGCCTGAATTGAACAACCAAGAGCTTGAGCAAGCTCAAGTAATAACGACATCACCAGTAAAATCTCAGATCAAATCTGAACACTGGCAAATTATTACGACAACTTTTATCACCGTATTTCTTGCTGAAGTTGGAGACAAAACCCAACTAAGTGTTTTAGTGATTTCGGCGCAGTCACATCAGCCTTGGATAGTATTTGCTGGAGCCGCGATCGCCTTAGTTTCAACTAGCTTATTAGGCGTAATCGCAGGTAAATGGCTAGCTAAAACCTTCTCGCCAAGTTTGTTAAACACCCTTGCTGGCTTGAGTTTTCTGATTCTGTCACTTAGTTTATTGTGGGAAGCGATCGCTTAAAAAATATGGACTGGCAATTATTATTTCTCAGCTTTGGTACGATTTTTTTGTCTGAGTTAGGCGATAAAAGTCAATTAGCAACCTTGAGCTTAAGTGGTAGCTCAACAGCTCCAAGATTTGTTTTTATTGGCTCAGCTGCCGCCCTATTAGTAGCTAGCTCAATTGGGGTATTTCTTGGCGACAGTATTTCTGTGCTTTTACCAACAAAATTGCTCAAGGCGATCGCAGCGTTGTTGTTTGCGATTATGGCAATGCGCCTGCTTATGAATGATGGCGACTAACTTAACCCAAAAAGGCAAAGCGCCAGCTTAGCATGTGCTTTGCCTTTATAATTGGTTGCTAATATGTACGCCACAAACCATGAAACCTCTTGCCATCATCATTTTAGGAGAGAAAAGTATTGCGATCGCAAGACAGATCCAAACCATAATTCCTGAGTCTCTTATTTATGGATTGGCATCGCGTACTCAAACTGCCGATCGCCAATACGACAAATTCAGCGAAATCGTCAGCGAATTATTTAGCCAAGGACATCCGATTATTGGCATCTGTGCCGCAGGTATCCTCATCCGATCGCTAGCGCCCCTACTCTCAGACAAACGCGCTGAACCACCTGTAATTGCGATCGCGGAAGATGGTAGTGCCGTAGTTCCGCTATTGGGTGGTCTGAATGGAGCAAACGATCTCGCTAGGGCGATCGCAAAAGAATTGCAAGTCCAAGCGGCGATAACCACCACAGGCGACTTAAGATTTCAAACTGCATTGTTAGCCCCTCCATTAGGCTATCGACTGCTAAATAATGATCAACAAGCGAAGACATTTTTAGCGGATTTATTGGCTGGCAAATCAGTACAACTAATTGGAGATGCACTTTGGTTAAGCGAAAGTAATCTTCCCTTTGCAGATCATGCTACCCATAGAATTGAAGTGATTTCCGATAAAATTTCATTGGAAGCGATCGCCTCGAAATTAAGTTCCACTTATTTAATTTATCAAACCGATCCGATCCTAAATCAGAGTATCACTGGCAAGCTCTCAATTATTGGCACGGGGCCAGGTGCGGCAAAATGGATGTCTCCTGAAGTCAAAGCAATTCTGGAAGATGCAACGGATTTTGTTGGTTATAAAACCTATATCAATTTGGTAAAAGAATTTACGAAGGGAAAGACTATCCATGCTTCCGATAATCGTGTGGAATTAGATCGTGCCCGTCTTGCCCTGAATCTGGCGACTGAGGGTAAATCAGTTGTGATCGTCTCCTCTGGTGACCCTGGGATTTATGGCATGGCTGCTGCCGTATTTGAAGTGTTAGATCATGAATCCAATCCTAAATGGAATCAAATCGATATTCATGTTGCCCCAGGAATATCCGCTGCTCAAGCTGCCGCCGCTGCGATTGGTGCTCCCATCGGGCATGATTTCTGTACGATATCTCTTTCGGATATTCTCAAACCTTGGGAAGTTATCGAGCAGAGGTTAACCGCCGCCGCCCAAGCAGATTTTGCGATCGCGATTTACAATCCGATTTCCTCTCAGCGTAGATGGCAACTCCCTATGGCTAAAGAGATTTTATTACAATGGCGATCGCCTGATACGCCTGTGATTTTAGGTCATAGGATGGGGCGCAAAGGAGAGAATGTGCAGGTGATTACGTTAGCGGAACTCACACCCGAACTTGCGGATATGCAAACTGTGATTATTATTGGTTCTAGCAAAACCAAGACTTTGGCATGGGGCGATCGCATACGAGTGTATACTCCCCGCAAATACGATTAGGGTTATGCTCTTAGTTCTCTAAACATTAGTACCTCGGCATAATTAAAAAAACAAAGCTAAAACCTGTACCTCCTGCGCATCAGGAGGTACAGGTTTTAGCTTTGTTTTTTCCTTTTTCCTTGATTACGCAATTAGCCAACAAGTGAGCGCCGCTGCGATCGCATCCGCAGCGTCATCAGGACGCGGAATTGCATCGAGACTGAGTTCTCGTTTCACGGCTTCCTGTACATCGCTTTTATCTGCATTACCGTGCCCCGTCAACGCTTGCTTGATTTGCGGAGGTGAAAACTCAATCGGTTCAATATTGTGTTGGTTGAGAACTAATACAATCACGCCCCTAGCCTGAGCCACATTAACTAAGTTTCCCATCCGATAAAAAAATAGCTTCTCCATTCCCACCACTTGTGGTTGAAACTGCTCGATTAGAGTATGCATATCTTCATAAATAGTCTTAAGGCGATCGCCAATTGGTGTGTGTTTGGGGGTGACGATTGTGCCAAATTCTAATAGTTTTGGTGAAGCAGGTTTTTCAACCTCAATTAAACCAAATCCAACTATTGCTAATCCTGGGTCGATTCCTAAAATTTTCATATAGGTAATCTTACCAGAATTCAAATCCTGATATATCGCAATTGCTATGTTAGGGACTTGCGAAAAAATAAAGTGCCAATCTAGATTTTCCAGAATTCAGTGGGGCGGATTCGCTGCCCCACTGAATTCTGGTTTTATATTTGGTACTTTATTAAATCGCAGATTCTTTACAGCGCTTTGAACTCAAACTCAAACCAAAAAAATTTTTGAAAGTGTTGTGTTGCAACACTTTCAAAAATTTTTGTCGTAATTTCCTCGAAAATTACGACAAAAGTATAGTAATAACAGCAATTTTCGATAAAAAAATAAACTTTGCCGTAATTTACTGTCCAATCCATCACAAGTAAAAACACAAAATCCATTGCAGGGCTTCTCGAATGTAACCATTTGAAAAAATTTTTTAAAGTGAAAAGAAATCTTTTTTTAATGGGTACAATTTACAAGGGCATGGGAATAGTCGGCTTATTTAAACGAAAGCATCAAATTGGTAGAAAACTTACCCGCAAATTGGAGAACAAATGAAAAAATATCTAGGATTTATTGCAGCAGCTTTTCTTTTAATTGAAGGTGTTGGTGCTGGAGCTGCGATCGCAGGGGGCAAATATGGTGCTGTCGCCACTGGACCTGGTGGGGCTTATGGTTGGGCTTATAACTTTGATAATGGAGAAGATGCAAAAGCTTATGCACTTTCCGCCTGTGAGGGCAGTTGTACAGAAGTAGTTACATTTAGCAATGGTTGTGCTGCTGTAGCGAAAGGTGGTGGCTATTTTGGCTGGGCTGCTGCTGGTGACGAAGCGACTGCTAAAGACAATGCCCTTGGTTACTGTGGCGATAGTAGCTGCGCTATTCAAGTGTGGGCTTGTACTGATCATTAGTTTTTTGACTAGGACATGCCTCCAAAAATAACGGTGGCTCATAAACAAACTAGGATGTATATCTGCAAAACGAGGTTAAAAGAATTAAATCACCTCGTTTTTGAAGCGTTAGGAGCTATAGCAGAAGCAGAAAATGCAGCACTTGCCAATTGCGGTAGTAGCTGTGATGTCCAAGTTTGGTTTGCAAATGCTTGTGGCGCTGTCGCCAAAGGCGGCGGCTACTTAGGCTGGGCTTGGAACGTTGACAAAGACTTAGCTCAAGCCAACGCTCTAGCAAGTTGCGGTAATGGTAGTTGTGAGCTCGCTGTTTGGGCTTGTACTGATCGCTAAAGTAAAGTCTTTAATTCCAAAAAAATAGAGGAGGCGCAAAGCACCTCCTCTATTTTTTTATTTTTTTTGCTTTTTTGTATTTGCATAAGGCATGTAAAAACTTGATCTGAGATGGTTTTGATATATCTGTAAGGCTTTTAAGCTATAATGGCAGAGTGTTTTTGAGTCTTTGCTCAAAACACATCCTAAAAACACTATCAAGAGCGTCTACAAAGTTTTTCTTAATATCAAAGACTTTTCTTAAAAACCTCTTGCAAACGACATAATTTCTGGAGTTGTTTACCTTCATGCCTGAGATCATTACAGAAACTTACAATGCCAATCAGATCCAAGTACTTGAGGGTCTAGAAGCAGTTCGTAAACGACCTGGGATGTATATCGGCACAACGGGGCCAAAAGGATTACATCACCTCGTTTTTGAAGTTGTTGACAACAGCGTAGACGAAGCCCTTGCAGGACATTGCGATCGCATCCTAGTAGAGCTAATGCCCGATGGCTCTGTCCAAGTTTCCGATAATGGGCGCGGCATCCCCATTGATATTCACCCCAAAACTGGTAAATCTGCCCTTGAGACTGTACTCACAGTTCTTCATGCTGGTGGTAAATTTGGCGATGGGGGCTACAAAGTTTCAGGCGGCTTGCATGGCGTTGGTATTTCCGTAGTTAACGCTTTATCGGAATGGGTAGAGGTATCAGTATGGCGATTGGAAACAGTCTATACCCAAAGATATGAGCGAGGTTTTCCTGTTAGCGAACTCATTCCTAGTAAGAGTCAGGAAGTAAGGCGCGGCACACAGGTACGGTTCAAGCCAGACCCCCAAATCTTTACAACCCAAACTGAATTTGAATACGACATTCTCGCTAGCCGCCTCAAAGAGCTTGCCTACCTCAATGCGGGCGTAAAAATTGAATATTGCGATCGCCGTGGCGCAGAACTTCGCACCGATATCTATTGCTATGAAGGTGGTATCCGCGAATATGTTGCCTACATGACTCGCGACAAAGAGCCAATCCATCCTGACATTATTTATGTAAATGGCGAACGCGATAATGTCGTAGTGGAAGTTGCCCTGCAATGGTGTATTGATTCCTACAACGACAACGTTCTTGGCTTTGCCAATAACATTCGCACCATCGATGGTGGTACTCACCTTGAGGGCTTAAAAACGGTTCTCACGCGCACGATGAATGCTACGGCGCGAAGACTGAAAAAGATCAAAGAGGGTGAATCGAATCTCGCTGGAGAAAACGTTCGTGAAGGTTTAACAGCCGTAATTTCGGTTAAGGTTACTGATCCAGAATTTGAAGGGCAAACCAAAACGAAGTTAGGTAATACAGAAGTACGCGGTATTGTTGATTCTTTTGTTGGTGAGGTTCTCAATGAATATTTGGAGTTTCATCCTGCGGTAGCCACTTCGATTATTGATAAAGCACTGCAAGCCTTTAATGCCGCCGAAGCTGCTCGTCGCGCCCGTGAGCTAGTTCGACGTAAGTCGGCGCTAGAGTCTTCGACTTTGCCAGGTAAACTCGCTGATTGTAGTTCTCGCGATCCTAAAGAATCAGAGATTTTTATCGTTGAGGGAGATTCTGCGGGCGGAAGTGCCAAACAAGGACGCGATCGCCATTATCAAGCTATCCTCCCATTGCGCGGTAAAGTTCTCAATATTGAGAGAGCCGATGATAGCAAGATTTATAAAAACAATGAAATCCAAGCGCTAATTACAGGCTGTGGTTTGGGTATTAAAGGTGAAGACTTTAATGAGTCACAACTGCGCTATCACAAAATTATTCTCCTCGCTGATGCGGATGTGGATGGGGCGCACATTCGCACATTGCTGCTGACCTTCTTCTATCGTTATCAACGAGAACTACTCGATCGCGGATTTATCTATATCGGTTGCCCTCCGCTATATAAATTGGAGCGTGGTAAAACTGCTCAGTACTGCTACACCGATAACGACTTACAAGCGGCGATCGCATCTTTCCCTCCTAATGCGAACTACAACATTCAGCGCTTTAAAGGGCTAGGCGAAATGATGCCGCAGCAGCTATGGGAAACCACGATGAATCCTGCTACGCGATCGCTAAAACGTCTGACCATCGAAGATGCTGCCGAAGCTGAGCACATCTTCACAATTTTGATGGGTGATAAGGTTGCACCGCGTCGAGAATTTATTGAAACTTATGGCTCGAAGCTAGGACTTGCGGATCTAGATATTTAGTTTGATATGCAAACAAAAAAGGCGGCGCAATGCGCCGCCTTTTTTGTTTGCAATTCTCATTATGCAACCGATTTTGGTGTTTCCAGCGCCTTCGGCGCTGGAAACACTAAAATCGGTTGTTTGAAAGCCCGCCAACGGCGGGCTTTCAAACAACCGATTTTTATAATGAGAATTGCTGTTTTTTATGATTGTTGATTGACAAATTCTCGAAAGGTCTGTGTATGATCGCGACGATTATTTTGATAGGTCTTTAATAATTGTGCGATTAGATTGGGGATATCTTGGGCAGAGTATTCTGTATATAGTTCTTTGCCAAAATTAGTATTTCCATCGCCAACATAAACTCTGTAAGCTTCGGGACACTTTTTTTCTTTTCCTTGAATTCCCACCAAAGCAATATCACTTGGATGGTGCTGAGCACAAGACTTATCACATCCTGAAAAATGGATATTAATTGGGTGATCAAGTTGGATGCAGCTTTCCAAATAAACGGCAACTTGTTTAGCATCCACTTGTGTATTCGTATGAGCTGCTTTACAGCCCATGTAACCAGAACAAGCTGCGATCGCAGCATAGGGATGATTGGCAGAAATAGATAAGCCCAAGCCATTAATTTCTCGCGTTAGCTGTTCAACTTGAGCCTCCGCAATATCTGTAATCAGAATGTTTTGCCAAGGAGTTAACCGCAGAGCGCCGCCACCATATTGTCTCGCCAAATCTCCTAATCCTTGAAATTGAATTGCAGTTAATCTTCCCAATGGAATCGCCACACCAATATAAGCGAGTCCTGATTGGCTTTGAGCATGAATACCCAAATGTTTATACTCGAATCTTGTACTCCGTTCTTGCGGGAGAGAGCATAGAGGTAAAGGCTTTAATGAATAGCCCAAATTCTCTTCAACAAGCTGCAAATAATTTTCTACACCCCAAGCCCCGATCATTTCTCTTGATCGAGGAGGACGAGCGCAAGAATGGGTTTGATTTAATTTTTGTTCCGTATAGACGCGATAAACTTCGGTTAATGCGGTAAGAACCTCTAAAGTCTGTTTAGAGTGAATTAATCTACCTACTGCCGATGGAGAATCACCGCGATCGCCTATTCCTAAATGCAGGCTAAAGTAAATCTCGCCATTAATTTCTACGGCTTTAAAACAGATATCATTAGGGCGATCGCCTACGCTAATCGTTTCGCCACCATCAAAGCAGATACTAAATTTATTAGATAGGATTCCTAATTCTGGATGCTTTACTAAATAAAGATTCCATTGTTTGACAAAGGGAATTGTATTGATTTTGGCAAGAGGATCAATGCCTGCGGTAGGGCTAGCCATTATATTCCTCAAGCCGTCAGTGCTGGACTCACTGGATGCAAGCCCATAGTCTTGCAGATCTTGGAGAATTTCCAAACTCAGGGCGTGACTGGTGCGGATTTGCAGATTCGCACGGTTAGTAATTTGGATTTCGCCATTACCAAATTGATTAACAACTTGTACAAGTGCCTCGCATTGTGTAGAGCTAATCAGCCCCGCAGGTAAACGGATACGCGAAAGAATGCCATCTTGGGCAGTGGCAGCATTAAAGAGACTGGGACAAATAGCTGTAGTAGATTGCAATTGAGAAAATTCCAAAAAAATAATCACATTGTGAAGGCGCAACGCGCCTTCACAATGTCTATAAACTTAGCGCCGCTTCAATTTGCGATCGCTCTAAGGCTTGACCGATGAATACTAAGCGGGTTTGGCGAGTTTCATCACTTGTCCATAGGCGATCGTAGGAAGTTTCAAGGCGATCGCCTACGCCTTGTAAGACCATGCGCATCGGTTTATTCGGCACGTTTACAAAACCCTTGATGCGATAGATTTCTTGATCGGCGATCACTTGTTTGAGAGAGGCGAGTAACTGAGTTGGCTCAAAAGCTTGATCTGTAACAATATTAATTGAATTAATATCATCATCATGCTCATGCTCTTCTTCAGTATCGTGATGACTAGGACGCGCATCAAGATCATCTTCAACAGCCGCATTGAAACCCAACAGAATTTCAGAGCTAACTTTGCCTTCATCACAAGCAATAACCTTAACCCCATCACGCAATTCTTGTTTGAGCCATGAATGTACTTTGTTCTGGGCTTCAGCATCGACCAAATCTGTTTTAGTTAATAAAACTAAATCCGCACAGGCTAACTGATCTTCAAATAGTTCTTCAATCGGAGTCTCATGATCGAGATTAGGATCTTCCAGACGCTGAGAATTTAACGCATCAATATCAGTTACTAATCTTCCACTAGCTACTGCTTCGCAATCTACGACTGCGATTACGCCATCAACAGTTGCTCCATTGCGAATTTCTTGCCAACGGAAGGCTTGAATTAAGGGCTTGGGTAAAGCCAAACCAGAGGTTTCGATGAGGATGCAATCAATGCGATCGCGTCTTTTCAATAATTCTTGCATGGTTGGCAGAAACTCCTCCTGCACGGTGCAGCAAAGACAGCCGTTGGTCAATTCCACAATATTTGGGGTGATTTCCTTGCCATCTTCATCGCACACACGACAAGAACGAAGTAAATCGCCATCAATGCCAATCTCGCCAAATTCATTTACAAGTACAGCAATGCGCCGTCCTTGATTATTTTGTAACAGTTCTCTTATGAGGGTAGTTTTACCACTGCCCAAGAATCCAGTAATCACAGTTACAGGTATTTTTGCTGCCATAATTTTCTCTAAAAAATTTAAAAGCTCCCTCTTTTGTAAGTAGGGAATCAAAAGTAGGGGCAATTCATGAATTGCCCCTACTTTTGTCAAGGAAAAACTTCTCTAACCCTTAGGGGCTGGAAGAATAAGAGATGAAATATTGGAAGCTAGGAATGCTCCACCAATTCCACAAATTACCAATCCAGCCGATCTCAAGTTAGGAGCAACCTGAGCAAAATCGCCCTTCAGGACTTTTTGACCAACAAAAAATGCTGCGCCTGAAATGACTAACTGAATTACAGTAAATCCACACAGATAAGCTACTAAAGCTGTGGTTTGAGCGCCAAAAATCGCTTCGCCGTATGCGTAGCCGTGAAATAAACCTGCGACTATGGAGAGCGCAACCATCATCAAAACGTTAGGGCTATTCTTGAGTGCCATCAAAACCCCAAACAACAAAATTGATGCAGATACGACCAATTCCACTACTGGTAAGGTTACACCTAATAAATGAATTCCTGTACCGAGCATTGCCGATAAAACGAAGGAAATTGGAATCAGAATACCTTGGGGCTTAAGTGCAGCAAATAAGCCAACTGCAACAATAAATGCAAGGTGATCAAATCCAATCACGGGGTGGGCTAAGCCCGATAGCAAACCTTCAAAAAAGGTGCTGGGCATTTTGCCGTCCATGGCGTGGTGTGCTGAGGCGGGACTAGCCACAACCAAGAGACTAAAACCGATCGAGATTGCGATCGCCTTAGACTGGATTGATGCAAAAAGCTTCGATAAATTCATATTCTGTAACTCGCAGATATAGACAATGCAACTAGTTCTAGCGGGCATCCTGACTTTAAGCAGCTTAGAATTTGACTACTTTTACAGTTGCGGTACAGCGTTGGACTTTCACCAAACTTTCCCCATTTTTAAAACTAAGCAAATACAAATTATCTACTTAATTTCACTTTTTTAACGGCTGATCCCCGTTAAAACTAGAACAGCTTTCTGACTCTACAATAATTCGTAGTTTTTTGTTTACAAATACTCATAGATTTACAAAGCTTCGCAGGATGAGGAATGTTTTGTTGTTGTTTTTGATCTAGATATTTGAGATTTTTTTATGGAAACCTTCTGCAATTTGTGGGTGCGGCTACGGTACTTTTTTTTATGGAAACCCATGATTTAGTAGTATTAATGAAGTCGCATTGCTGTCTATCCTTACATTTATGATTCTGCAAAAAAAATATCAATTATCTTCCTTCAATTAATTCAAACTCAATGACTTGTAATAAAAAATGGCTCAAATTAATTGGTATTGGTGAAGATGGACTGTCAGGACTTAGCTCAGCCACCCGATCGCTAATTGATAGCGCCGAAATTTTAGTCGGTGGCGATCGCCATTTAGCGATGCTTCCCGAAGATCAGCGATCGCGATTAGTTTGGACATCTCCGATCGAAGAAACAATTCAGAAAACCATCAATTATCGCGGCAAATTAGTATGTGTCTTAGCCAGTGGCGATCCGCTCTGGTTTGGAATTGGTACTACTTTATTAAAAAGAATTCCCATAGAAGAAATTTCGATTATTCCATCACCTTCCACTTTTAGTTTGATTTGTGCGCGATTAGGATGGTCATTGAATGAAGTAGAAACCTTGAGTCTGTGCGGTCGTCCTGCTTCACTTTTACAGTCTTATATTTATCCAAATGCTAAACTGCTGATTCTGAGTTCGGGAAAAGAAACGCCGCAGATTGTGGCAAATATGCTCTGCTATCGCCATTTCGGGAATAGCAAAATTAATGTCTTAGAACATCTAAACGGAACTAAAGAGCGAATTATTTCTACGATTGCTAATCAATATCAAAGCTTTCCTGAATTTGTCGATCTTAATGCGATCGCAGTGGAATGTATTCCCAATCCTGAAGCCAGAATTTTATCGCGGATGGTAGGGCTTTCCGATGATGCTTTTTGTCATGATGGACAGTTAACTAAGCGGGAAGTTAGAGCGATTACGCTATCCACTCTTGCCCCAAATGCTGGAGAATTGCTTTGGGATGTGGGGGCTGGTTGTGGTTCCATTGGGATTGAATGGATGCGAAGTCATCCCCGTTGCCAAGCGATCGCGATCGAAAAATCTCGTACCCATTTCATTGCTGAAAACGCGATCGCTCTTGGTACTCCCAATCTCAAAATTATCGAAGGGAATGCTCCTGAAGTGCTGCAAGGTTTACCCACTCCTGACGCAATCTTTATCGGTGGTGGTGCGACTGTTCCCGATTTGTTCGAGACTTGCTGGGAAAAGTTGCGATCGCAGGGTCGCTTAGTTGCTAACGTAGTCACCCTTGAGGGCGAACAAAAATTATTTCAATGGCAACAAAAATATGGTGGGATGCTGACCCAAATTTCGATTAGTCGTGCTGAAGCGATCGGCTCTTTTCTTGGCTGGAAACCAATGAGACCTGTAACCCAATGGAAGACAATTAAGCCTTGACTATTACTCTTTAAAACCAAAAGAATAGTTGTGGCGCAAAGCGCCACAACTATTCTTTTGGTTTTGATTCTGCCCTACTCCCGAAATAGACATACAAAACCAAGAAATAGCAGTGCGGGGCTTTGCCACGCACTGCTATTTCTTGACTGGGAAGGAAGTAAAATAGGCAATAGCTACACTAAAAACCTTGAGGACTATCTTGAGTAATTCAGCTAAAGGGCGAATGCTGCTCTCCCACAACTTTGATGTTTCAACCAACATAGCACCAGCCCTTAGCCGTGAAGAGTTTGCTGAAGTATTTCGGCTTGGTTTAGGCGATCGCCCATCTTGCCAGACGCGATTAGTTAATCATCCCCATTGGACTGTCGAAATTTTGTTCGATCACGACCAAAATTCGCCCAAGCAAATTGGCGAATTTTGTGCTCAGGCTCTTGCCGACCAACGTATCCGTCAAGGGCTAGATCGTCAATCTTTGCCAGAAATTTTAGTCTTAGGCGGTGTCAAAACCACGCCTCCCACCAGTGACTCACCAGACGCTTTGCAGACTGGTGATTGGGGTGTAGATGTTGTTGAGACATCAGTGGGGGCTACCTTTTTGCAGGGTATTTCTTGGGAATCGACGATCGCATCGAAACCCGTTGATGAGATTTTTAAGGTAGAACTAAAGGATTTAACTTATGGATAGCGATCGCTTGGCTCAACTAGAGTTGTTATTTCGCAGTGGTTCGATTTATGATCGCAAGTTAGCCCTTGACGAGTTGTCACAAGCCCCATCTGACGAAGTTGTGCCATTTTTGCAAGGACTAACTATTAGTACTGATTTTTTATGTCGGCGCTTTGCGGTAATGGGTTTAGGCAATCATCGCACCGAACAGTCGTTTCAAGTTTTGATTAGTCTATTAGAGCAAGAGAAGGATGACAACGTGATCTCCGAGATTGCAAATACGCTGTTTGAATTTGGCGATCGCTCAATACCATTTCTCCAAAATTTATTTGAACGTAATCAAAACTGGCTCACCCGTCAAACGATTCTGGCGATTTTGATGGATAGCGATCGCCCAGATATCTTGCTGAACACCATTAATCTAGCCCTGCTCGATCCGACTCCAACCGTCAAAGAAACGGCGATTTTAGCTTTAGGTAGTCTGCTAAAAAGCCCATATGAATCCGATGCCTTAGATTTACTGACCGAATTAGCTAGTGCCGAGTTTTGGCGCGATCGCTGGCGAGCCGCTACCACCCTCAGTCTCTCTTCTAATCTCAGAGCCAAGCCACTACTTGCTAAGCTCCAAAAAGACGAAAACCACTATGTAGTCGCAGCAGCCTTAGAAGCAGGCTTACCTAAATAGGTAGCTAAGCATCCAAAAACCTGCACCTCCTGCGTAGCGAGAGGTGCAGGTTTTTGGATGCTTATATTTAACTTGCCAAAGATTAGCGTTGCGGCGCGAAGCGCCGCAACGCTAATCTTTGGCTGGGAAGGGAGTAGCTACCTATTTATTCAAACAAGGAAGAGTCGTTGCACAGCAACAACTCTTCCTTGTTTGAATAAACTTGATTGTGTAAATCTTGTGCAAAACCGATCAAAATTCACAAATCTTGATAATTAAGGTTACGGACTTATACGAAAATCGATTATAACGAAGCGTATAAATTACTACGCTAGTAACCTTAACCATTTAGAGGCTCAAGTAAGCATTATTTGCTTAGGATAGCTTCTGAAATGCCCAATTCATAAACACTTTTATTAAATCCTTTCGTTAAATCAGGAGATATTGTGTAATGCCTTTTGGACCAGCTTCACGCTTGGGTGTCAGCCTGTTTGATGAAACTCCTCCTATTGAATCGGTACTCGGTCAATCTTCAGGAGAAACCGAAACGATCATTCTTGCTGTCTATCGTCAAGTATTGGGCAATGCCTATGTAATGGAGAGCGAAAGACTCACCGTTCCTGAATCCCAATTCAAGCGCGGTGAATTGAGTGTCCGTGAATTTGTCAGAGCCGTCGCCAAATCTGATCTATACATGACACGCTTCTTCTCAAACTGCCCACGCTATCGTGCGATCGAGCTTAACTTCCGCCATCTACTAGGTCGTCCACCACTAGACCTCGAAGAAATGCGCGGACACAGCACAACTCTTGACACCAAAGGATTTGCTGCTGATATCGACACCTACATTGATAGCGATGAGTACCAAAATACCTTTGGCGAAAACTTCGTTCCTTATATCCGTGGCTATAAGACCGAAGCTTGTCAGAGTATGGTGCAGTTTACGCATACTTTTGAATTGGTGCGCGGCGCGGCTAGCAGCAGCCTCAAGGGCGATCTGTCAGGGATTACACCCAAGCTTAATTCATTGGTGATCAACCCCACTGCTACTGCTGTCATTTCACCTTCTGGCAATGGCGCAACCTTCCGTAATCCTGCTGATGCACCTTTGACCCGTCGTGGTTCATTTGGTACTCCTAACAGCAAGGTTTACCGTATTGAAGTCACTGGCTACCGTGCTAAGTCTGTCAATAGCATTTCCAAGTTCCGTCGTAGCAACAAAGTTTATTTGGTGGCTTTCGACCAACTTTCTCAAGAATACCAACGCATCCACCAACAAGGCGGCGTAATTGCCAGCATCACTGCTGTGTAATTGTTCTTCATTGAATAGTTAATGTAATGCGTTAACTATTCAACATTTGATTAAAAACTTTTTTTAGAAGGATTAGCGATGCTTTGCCTCACTAATTCTGAATCCTAATATCAACTTATTTAAAAGGAGATTTATGGCAACTTTAACAGCTATCGAATTGTGGCCAAATAGCAGCTTGGAAGATGTCCAAACTGTTATTCGTGCAGTTTATAAACAAGTTTTGGGCAATCCGCATGTTATGGAAAGTGAGCGCTTGACCTCAGCAGAGTCTAAGCTCACCGATCGCTCGATCACCGTGCGTGAATTTGTACGCGCAGTTGCAAAATCTGATTTTTATCGCGATCGCTACTTCACATCCTGTGCTCCATATCGTTTTGTGGAACTTAACTTTATGCATCTTTTGGGTCGTGCTCCTCAAGATCAGACTGAAGTTTCGGCGCATATCGTTCGAGCCGTAGCTGAAGGCTATGACGCAGAAATCGACTCCTATGTCGATAGTGATGAGTATCAAACAGCCTTTGGTGAAAACGTTGTACCTTACAATCGCGGTACAAGCAGCGCCAGTAATGCCAAGCAAATTGGCTACAATCGCATGTTTGCACTCGATCGCGGCGCAGCTCAAGTTGATAGCTCTGTCCAAGCCTCACAGCTTGTATATGCTGTCGCTACCAACAGCACCAGTGTCATTAAGCCTTCGACATCGACCGTCATCGGTTCTGGCACAGAGAAACGCTTCAAGATTTTGGTATCTGGTTCAAAATTCGATACTCGTCGTCGCGTCAGCTCCATCGAGTACACCGTTTCGGCAAGCAAGATGACTCCCCAAATCCAACGGATTAACCGCACTTCTGGGAAGATCGTTAGCATTACTGAAATTGTTTAATTGCAGGCTGATTGTAAAGAGGTGCACCTTCTAGCCCTCTAAGCAATTCTTGCTATGTTGATTGGTACGCAGCTGACACAGTATTAAAAGAAAGATTGTTAAGTAATCTTTCTTTTAATACTGCTGATTTAAAGAGCTTATCCTCAGAGACATCTTTACAGAGTAATTAATATAACGAGATGTGTAACTATTTGTGAGCTATTGATTTTAGGCTGTATGAACTATTCAGAATCCCAAAAATCGATCAACTCAATACGGAAAATAAAGGTTCCAGCCTTTTAGTTGCAGATCGCGTTAATATGGATTGTTTAGATAAAATATTTTTGATGCGCGATCGCATTTTTATGATCGCTAGGATGAGTTTGACATGAAAAGTTTAGACATTAATACTGCTAGCACAAACTTTGGTGCTTACAACAGTCGCCGCTTCTTGATTGAATTTACAGGTGGCAATTTCACAGAAAGACTTCAAGGCGCTACAACTCATACAGTTATTGTTCCCTACAGTTCCCTTTCTAGAAAGCTACAAACAATCCAGCGACTTGGTGGCAAGATTATTAATGTATCTATTCATCCTCAGCTTGAAGTATTAAAGGTCAATCCTGAAGATACTGCTTCTGAGCAAATCAATGAACCCATTCTTGCAGTTCATCATGAGATCTCACCTAAAAAATCACCTAAAAAATCTGTTGAACAGCCTATTGCTGAGACTCTAGAAAATGGAGCTGTTGAGGTTGATGAAATAACGTCAGGAGCCTTTCCTGAACCTACTTCTCAGACCATCTCAGAGATTAATTCTAAAGAGGTTTCTGAAGCTAGTTCAGAAACTATCTCAGCACCATCACAGGTAGTTACTCCCAAGAAGAAAAAAAACACCTCTGAATCAACGACTAGCTCCAAAAAGACGAAAGCGACTACTAAAGCCAGTCATGGATCTAGTAAACAAGATAGTATCTCTCAAGCTCAAGCCCCAATCTCAATAGCTGAAACAATTACAGTATCTGAGCAAGTTTTAAAATCTGAGCCAGAAATTGTTGTTGAGTCAATCAGTGCAATTATTCCAGAGACAAGCCTCAAGACTATATCTGAAGAAACTTCACCAACACCTCCTAAAACTGAATCTCAAGAACCAAGCGCACCCTTGGCAAAGGTAAAAGCGCCCAGAAACTCGAGTAAATCAGGACATGGTTTTAATAAACCCAAAAGTGACACCAAATCACCCAGAGCGCCAAAGCAGCCAAAAAGTTAATGGACATTCAAGAATTTGTATGCAATTCGATCGGCAATTGGCGATCGCAACGCAGCGCTCATCATTTAGCCTTCGGACATTTTGAAGCCGTCCAATCTGAGATTGATATTACTTCTCTCTCAATTGATGCGCCAGAAGTGATTGAACTTTGCAAAGCTAATGATGTCGATCCGCAAACCGCTGTATCACCTTTTCGGATGGCTTGGGAAGGGCAATCTGATTGGGAAGATAGCGAAGCGGTTAAAGGTAATTGCGTTTTGATCCCAATTCCTGATAGCGATCGCCCAAATTGCGGCAAACTCCTCCGCGAACGTGGATATGCTGAAGAAATGCCTGCCATTGGTGAATATAGTTTCACCGATGATGGAACATTTGTGTTAATCACGTCCTACGATCGCGCCGCCGCTGAGGAAAAAATCTGGTTTGTTAATCCAAATCTGCGTTGTCGGGTGTCATTGATTAAAACTAATACAGGCACTGGTGTGATCACTGCTTCCTTCTCTTCAGAAATTCGTCAAACACCCAAAAATTAGAATAGATCTTGCAATGTATTGTCGATTTTGAAGTCGGGTATTTATGCAATGTAATTGTGCGTTGGGCGTTTTGCGCACCCAACGCAATTACTCAAAAATTACTTTGCAGCAATACCTAAGAATCTATTTACTGCAATTTGCTTTCAAGTCCACCACAAATAGAATATAAAGCGCATTACAGGGCTTCTCCCTGTGACACTTTTTGTGGCGCGTTTGCTCGAACACTGCTGTAAGAATTGCTTTCGATCCCCCCAGACCCTCTTTTTGGTAGAAGGGGGAGAATTTAATAGCTTCGCTCTCTACAAAGGGTGATTGAGGGGAATCTCATAGAGCTTTTAGCGCCAGAAAGTAATTCTTAAATAGTTTCTAAAATCAAAAGATTAATAAATATTTATGAATCTGATAGATAAATCTGAAGCGATCTCTAGTGATTTGCTTATCCTTGCGCAATGGATGGCAGGTGACTTTAGCAATTATCAGCAAGCATCGGCTAGCCCAAAAGATTACGCCCATATTCATATCTTTTTTCGTCCCTTACCATTTGAGTTCTTCTCAGGAATAGGTCTTTATTCCGAACAGGTATATGACTATGACCTCTGGACTCCCTATCGGCAAGGTGTGCATCGCCTAGTCGAGCGCGATGATCATATCTATATCGAAAACTTCAGCCTCAAAAATGCCATGTTTTATGCAGGCTCAGGGCGCAATTTAGATATTCTCAAAACTATCTCAACTGATGCAATTGAGCGACGCTATAACTGCTCAATGGTATTTAAACGAGATGGCGATCGCTTTATCGGCGGAGTTGAGGGGAATAGTTGCTTCATTGAGAAGAATGGCTGTCAAACCTATCTCGATAGCTATGTCGAAGTTACGGAAACAACTTGGTTAAGTCTTGATAAAGGCTTAGATATTAATACCCACAAGCAAGTTTGGGGTTCCACTACTGGTCCATTAAGATTTGAAAAAAGGGAGAGCTTTGCCAATGAAGTCCCAACTGTCTTACAAACTTCCTGAAATCCAATTAGAGTCAAATGAAGCCAAAATGCTGCCACCAGAAGCGCAAAAGAAAATGCAATGCTGGATTCGCAGCCGGCATTTAATTTGTTCGGGTAATTTCTTTGTGTTTGAAAGTGTTGACTATAGTGCTGTTGAGCGGTTTGGAGAGTGTGTTTCTGCTTTGGGTGGAACTGTAATATCTGTCGAGCCTGTCGGTAAGATTTGGATGGGCGATCACCGTCAAGTACTACTCTATCGTTCCAAAGCTAGTTTGCATACTCCTCATCACCAACTTAAGCAATATTGGATTAAGTATGGAAATTTTCGGACTAGATTTGATGATCAAGCCTAAACCAAAACAAGAATTGCGGCGCGAAGCACCGCAATTCTTGTTTTGGTTTAGGCTATTCGTAAGCTTCTATCGGTAAACAAGAACATACAAAATTGCGATCTCCAAATGCATTATCAATGCGTCCAACACTTGTCCAGAACTTATGATCCTTGAGCCAAGGCGCAGGATAAGCAGCTTGATTGCGTGTATAGGGATGGTTCCACAAATCAGCAAGAAGCGTCTCAGCAGTGTGAGGAGCATTTTTTAGCGGATTATCGAGTTTATCCATATCTCCAGCAGCGATCGCATTGACTTCTTCTTTGATAGAAATCATCGCATCACAGAAGCGATCGAGTTCCGCTTTCGATTCACTTTCCGTTGGCTCGATCATCATTGTTCCTGCAACTGGCCAAGACATCGTGGGAGCATGAAATCCATAATCCATAAGCCGCTTAGCAACATCATCCACCTCGATCCCTGCGATCGCTTTGCAATCATGTAAATCAATAATGCATTCATGGGCAACTAAGCCATTTTTGCCCGTGTAGAGAATTGGATAATGTGGTGCAAGCCGTTGAGCCATATAGTTAGCATTCAAGATCGCGACTTCAGTAGCAAGTTTTAAACCCTTCGCTCCCATCAGCGCAATATACACCCATGAAATTGTGAGAATACTAGCACTACCCCAAGGAGCTGCCGAAATTGTGGTTTGCTCTGGCTCTCCGTTAAAAGGATGTTTAGGCAGAAATGGAACTAGCTGAGGAGCAACACAAATTGGTCCCATCCCAGGTCCTCCACCGCCATGAGGAATACAGAAGGTCTTGTGCAAGTTTAAATGGCATACATCTGCACCAATATCCCCTGGGCGACAGAGACCAACTTGAGCATTCATATTTGCACCATCCATATACACCTGTCCACCGTAATAGTGAATGGTGTCGCAAATATCCTTAATTGCTTCTTCAAATACTCCGTGAGTAGAAGGATAGGTGACCATTAGCGCGGCAAGTTCATGCTGATACTTTTCGGCTTTAGACTTTAAGTCATCAATATCAATATTCCCTTCATTGTCACAGTTCACCGTGACGACTTTCATTCCAGCCATGACTGCACTAGCGGGATTTGTGCCATGTGCTGAAGTCGGAATCAAGCAAATATGACGATTAGTTTGACCGCGATGTTGGTGGTATTCGCGAATTGTTAACAAACCTGCATATTCACCTTGTGAGCCTGCATTGGGCTGGAGCGATACACCCGCAAAGCCTGTGATTTCAGCTAGCCAATTTTCTAGCTGTTTAAATAGAACTTGATAGCCTTGAGTTTGCTCTAAAGGCGCGAATGGATGGATATTACCAAATTCTGCCCAAGTAACTGGCAGCATTTCTGAAGTTGCGTTCAACTTCATCGTGCAGGAACCCAGAGGGATCATGGATGTAGTTAGCGATAAGTCTTTTGATTGCAGACGATAAATATAGCGAAGTAGTTCTGATTCGGAATGGTAGGAATTGAATACGGGATGGGTGAGGTAGGGAGAATTACGAATTAGGGAATTGGGAATTACGAATTGGGAATTACGAATTGGGAATTGATCCTCAGGAACTCGTAATTCGTAATTCGTAATTCCTAATTGATCTCCAGAAAATATAGCCATTAGATCTAGTAAATCTTGCTTAGAGACGGTTTCATCGAGGCTAATTGCGATCGCACCATCGGCGAAGTAACGCAAATTAATCTGTTTAGCAGCGGCTCTAGTTCTGATTTCATCGCTAGAGATTCCATTTAACTCAACCCGAATCGTATCGAAAAAGGCTTGATGGGAAACAGTATGACCTAACTTCTCTAGGGATTGGGCAAGGGTTGCAGTTAACAGATTGACACGCTTAGCAATTCGCTGTAAGCCTTCTGCACCGTGGTAAACCGCGTACATACTCGCCATGATTGCTAGCAATACTTGAGCAGTGCAAATGTTACTGGTTGCCTTGTCTCGGCGGATATGCTGCTCGCGAGTTTGTAGTGCCAAACGTAGAGCAGGACGACCATGCACATCTTTAGAAACTCCAATCATGCGTCCTGGCATTTGACGTTTGTAGGCTTCCTTGGTTGCCATGTAAGCAGCATGAGGTCCGCCATAGCCAAAGGGAACTCCAAATCTTTGAGCACTGCCGATCGCAATATCCGCACCAAGCTCAGCAGGAGCCTTAATCAATGTTAGTGCTAATAAATCCGCTGCCACGATCGCCAAACCGCCATGCGCGTGAATTTGAGTAATACATTTACTGTAATCATAGATCGCGCCATCGCTAGCGGGATATTGAAATAAAGCCCCAAAATATTGTTTATCAAATTCAAACTGATCGTGTTTAGCAATAACTACTTCTATTCCCAAAGGAATTGCACGGGTTTTAACCACTGCGATCGTCTGTGGATGACAATCGGCGGAAACAAAGAATTTACTACCCTTGTTCTTAGCTAGTCCTGCTGCCATTGTCATCGCCTCGGCGGCGGCAGTTCCTTCATCTAAGAGAGAAGCATTAGCAATTTCTAAACCCGTTAAATCGATAATCATGGTTTGGAAATTAAGCAGAGCTTCCAATCTTCCTTGAGCAATCTCGGCTTGATAAGGTGTGTACTGGGTATACCAACCAGGGTTTTCCAAAATATTACGCTGAATAATTGGCGGCGTAATGCAGTTGTAATAGCCAGTACCAATATAGGATCGCCATACTTGATTTTTGGAAGCGATCGCCTTCAGTTCTTGCAATAGTTCATATTCTCCTCTTGCTTCCCCTAGCTGCAATGGCTGCTTAATTCTGATAGCATCAGGCACAGTCTTGGCAATCATCTCATCGATAGAATCACAGCCAATCGCTGTAAGCATTTGCTGAATTTCTAAAGAACTTGCGCCAATGTGACGGCTAACAAAACTATCGGTTGGCGCGAAGTCATCATCGCTAAGAGTCTCGCCAATATAGTCTTGATTTGTTTTAGCTAAAGAAAGATCTGGAACCTTCAATGATGGTGTTTCGGTGGTTTCTGCAATGGTCGAGTCTTGAGTTATCACGGCTAGAGAAGGTTCCAACATAGGGGTTATTGGTTATTGTGTAGAGTTAAGCCCTATGCTATTACAAATTCATTACAGAGTGTTAAGCATAACCAAGATTAGTTATATCCATGCCCCAAAAGAGTATAGCTATAATCTAAATAATTAGGCTCACCAAGAGGCAGTTATGCAAAGCAAAAAAGTACCAAGCATTGCAGGGCACACTAAGCAATCTCAACAGTTTCAGAAATTTGATGAATCTGAGCTAATCCCGATCGCAACTCAAGTATCCTTTGATGCCCTGCTGAATGTGATAAAGACTTTGCCGATCGCACAAAAATGGCAAATTTATCAAGTACTTGGTGTAGAGCTTTATCCTCAACCTCCTCAAGCTAAGGTAATTGAGCAGAAAGCTGATGAAGAAAGCAAAGCTAAATTGCTTACAGTGGTTGAAGAAGATACTCAAACTGATGAAGAGGCATTGAATACATGGTTAACTGAGCGTGGCTATCAAAAAGCAGAATGATAAGGCGATAGGCAATCATTTTGGAATAAAATAAAGAACCAATTTTTTGTGGCGCGGCTTTGCCGCGCCACAAAAAATTGGTTCTTTATTAAATCGTAAAACCTTTACTGCTCATAACTTTTGAGATTTTCTATGCAGCCCAATGCCAAGCTCAATTTCAAAATCAAAAAGCAAAATTTTGGCAAGAAATTTTCTTGGACTCCATATCTATTTCTGTTGCCTGCGATCGCATTTCTTTGCTTGACTTCTTTTTTACCTGTATTCCAAGCAATATATTTAAGTTTTACCAATTATGATTTTGTTGGTAGTCCTGAATTTATTGGATGGAAGAATTATCTAAATCTCTGGAAAGATCAAACTTTTTGGAAGACATTAGGTAATACTTTAACCTATCTCGTTTTTGCCGTTCCTAGTCTCGTAATTTTGCCGCTTGCTTTAGCGATATTAGTGAATCAAAAATTACGTAGTATTAAATTTTTTCGAGCTGTTTATTATTTCCCTGTCATTGTTTCGGTTGTGGTTGCAGGAATTGCTTGGAAATGGGTCTACGCAGAGAATGGGCTCTTAAATTATTTTCTATCCATCATCTCTTGGCAATCCGTCAAAATCCCTTGGTTAACTGATCCTAAAACTGCCATCTTTGCAATCATTGCGGTCGTAATTTGGCGTGGCGTTGGTTACTATATGGTGATTTATCTGGCAGGTTTACAGGCGATTCCCGCAGATTTATATGAGGCGGCGGCAATTGACGGTTCTGATGGTTGGCAAAAGCATTGGGATATCACAATTCCGTTAATGCGTCCTTATATTATTCTCGTAGCTGTAATTTCTTCGATTGGGGCAATGAAGGTCTTTGAAGAGGTTTATATCATGTCTCAGGGTGGCCCCGCCAATAGTACAAAAACCGTAGTTTATTATTTGTATGATAAAGGTTTTACAAGTTTAGAAATGGGATATGCTTCTGCGATCGGAGTATTTTTGTTTCTAATTATTTTTATTATTTCGATTCTAACTTTCAAATTTATTAATCCAGCACAAACAATTTCTTAGAAGAACAGACCAACAATTTCAAATCTATGGATACCAACAACACTTCCCCCCATTTACTAACTGCAAATGATATTAAAAATTTGCCTGAAACTGCAAATATTCATTTCCTCAATTCCAATGTTATTAGAAATACAAAGTTTCTCAGTGACACTTTGGGTATGAAAAACTTGGGTGTTCATTTAGTAAGAGTTGAGTCTGGCAAAGAAACAACTGAGTTTCATTTTCATGAGTATGAAGAGGAATTTATTTACATTATCTCTGGTCGCGGAATTGCCGAAATTGGCGATCACGAAATTGAAGTTGGCACAGGTGATTTTATGGGATTTACTGCCCCGTCCCTGCCGCACGGAATGCGAAATCCCTTTGAAGAAGATTTGGTATATTTGATGGGTGGAGAACGTTTAGACTTTGATGTGTCTAAATATCCAAGACAGCAAAAAAGTAATTTCCGTATTCATCAGAAACGTCAAATTGTAGATTGGGGAAATATTGCTGATGCTTAAAACTTTTGCATTCATGTTAGGGCTTTCTTTAGCGATCGCCCCATCAGTTTTGGCTCAAGACTCTCGAAACACTTCGCCCAAAACTAATCTTATATTTCAATCACAATTCTCTAGAAATCTTGGGAAGAACTTCCAAGAAGCAAAATCTGAGGGTTGTTTTATTTTATATGATTTAAAACGAGATCGCTATATTCGCTACAACTCAAACCACTGTCAAAAACGCTTTATTCCTGCCTCCACATTTAAGATTTTTAACTCACTGGTTGCCCTAGAAACTAAAGCGATCGCTGATGAAAATACCGTAATTCCTTGGGATGGTGTTAGTAATCAGTCCTTTCTAGCTTGGAATCAAGACCAAACCATGCGAACTGCATTTACGAGATCGGTAGTCTGGTTTTATCAAGACTTAGCGCGGCGTATTGGCAAGGAAAGAATGACCAAGTATATTCAAGCTGCTGGTTATGGCAATCAAGATATAGAAGATAAAATTGATACTTTTTGGTTGAAAGGTAAGCTAAGAATTTCACCTGAGGAGCAGATTAAGTTTTTAGTCAAACTTTATAAAGAAGATTTACCCTTCTCTTCTGCGGTGATCAAAACGGTTAAAGACATCATGATCATTGAGCGTCAAGATAATTACACACTTAGAGGGAAGACTGGCTGGGGTACTAATGTTGATGGATTACAAAATATTGGTTGGTACGTTGGCTATGTTGAAAAAGGTGACAATGTCTATTTCTATGCTTTGAATATGACAAATCAAGATCCAAAGTTTGACATGATTCCTATTCGCAAAAAGATTTTGTTTGATACTTTGAAAGATTTACAACTCGTTGACTAGAGAAGAGCCGCGCAAAGCGCGGCTCTTCTCTAGAAATACTATGAAATCACATTGCCCTTAATCATGAATAAGAAAAATCCAAAATCATCATTCAATCTCCTTAAAAATATTCCGCAATTTATGCTTTTAATTGCGATCGCAACTTTAACGGTGTTTCCTCTACTCTGGCTGATCAGTACTGCTTTTAAATCGCCTAACGAAAATATTTTCCAATCTGTACCACAGCTATTACCTGCCCAACCTACCTTTGATAACTTTATCAAGGTCTGGAAAAATTCCCGTTTCGATCTTTATCTCTGGAATAGCTTTTTTGTCTCTAGTATCACCGTCATTTTAAATTTGCTATTTTGCTCTCTCGCCGCCTTTCCTCTTGCCAGACTAGAGTTTAAAGGACGTGATCCGATTTTTTGGGCGATCGTCGGTACAACGATGATTCCGTTTCAAATCACGATGATTCCCTTGTATATCTTGGCAGTTCAGCTAAATCTCAAGAACACATACGCTGGCTTGATTTTTCCCTATGTAATTTCTGCTTTTGGCATATTTCTACTTCGTCAAGCCTTTCAAAGCGTCCCTAAGGAGATGGAAGAGGCGGCACGAATGGATGGCTGCTCTAGCTTAGGGATTTGGTGGCACATTATGTTGCCTGCGGCACGTCCTGCCCTCACAACTCTTGCTGTATTTACCTTTGTGGCGATGTGGGGTGATTTTTTATGGCCATTAGCGATCGTTGATAAAGCTGAGCTTTACACATTACCGCGCGGGATTGCCAGTCTTGCTAGCGCTTTTTCTGAGGATTGGCGTTTAATCGCCGCAGGCTCAGCAATTTCGATGCTTCCAGTATTTATCGTGTTTGTATTTTTGCAACGCTACATCATTCCTACCGAAGCTAGTATCGGAGTCAAAGGATAAAGACGACGCTTTGCGTCGTCTTTATCCTTTGACTCAACAATTCTCATTATGAAGCCGATTTTGGTTTTGCCAGTGCCAAAGGCGCTGGCAAAACCAAAATCGGCTTTTTGAAAACACGCCTACGGCGTGCTTTCAAAAAGCCGATTTTTATAATGAGAATTACTGCCTTTGACTTGTTGCTCTTGCCATAGTTTTGAACTTAGGGTAGTTTATGATTCTTAAGACTTGGGTTTTAAATTTAATCTAGATTTAATATTTCTAGTCACTCTGCCAACTATCCTGTTCAGCAACTTCAGCAAATTTAAGGGAAGCAATTCGTACATGAAAATGAGCATCTGTAAGACATTTCAAGGCTTTATTTTTCAAAACCTTATTTATTTGCTTCCGATCGCAATCTTTTCTCCCAGCATAGCGATCGCCACCCCAGCGATCGCGCAATCACAAACAACTCAAAGCTCATTAACGACCCAGCAAAATATTATCTATGTAAATCCTCAAACAGGTAGCGATCGCGCTGATCAAGGTAGCAACACCAACCCTTTTAAGACAATCACCTACGCCATTAGCCGCGCTCAGGCTGGACAGATTATTCAGCTCGCCTATGGAACCTACAGCAGCGCTACGGGTGAGCAGTTTCCCTTACGATTGCGATCGGATGTAACTTTGCGAGGCAATGAAGCTAATAAAGGCAAAGATATCGTCATTTTGGGCGGCGGAACCTTGCGGACAGGATCAGGATTTCCTCAAAATGTGGCGATCTCTGTTGGCGATCGCGCCGAACTGCGAGGCGTGACTGTGACCAATCCTAATCCCAGAGGCTATGGACTATGGATTGAGAACGCTAGTCCTGCGATCGCTAATAATACTTTTCTGGATAATAAGCAAGATGGCGGCTTAATCACAGGCAAATCAACTGCGATCATTTCGACAAATCAATTTTTTCGGAATGGCACAAGTGGCTTAGCGATCGAGGGTGAGGCTAGTCCAGATATTCGTGGCAATCTCTTTCAGCAAACTACTTTTGGCATGAGTATTCGCCAAGAGGCAGCGCCGCAAATTACGGAAAATACTTTTACGCAAAATCAAAATGGAATCTTAATTCAAGCTAATGCTAAACCAGTTTTGCGTGGCAATGCGATCGTCAATAATCGCAATTACGGCTTAACTATTTCTGATATGGCGATGCCAGATTTGGGCAAACCTAATGATGAGGGCAACAATACTTTTCAGGGAAATGGCACATTTGATTTGCAGAATGTCAGCCGTAATGCTGTTGCTGTGAATGGCAATCAATTGGATAGTAAAAGAGTGAAGGGAAATTTACAATTGTCGGGTGTGCGGCCGCCATCTAATCTATTTGCTAATAATCCTTCGGCAAATGCGGCAACTACAAAAGCTGTGGCTGTAAGTAAGGCTTCGCCAATCAATACGCCAATCAATACGCCGAAAAGCGATCGCTTTGCCAATATCAATCAACAACTAGAACAACAGATTGCCAGCAGTCAGCCCATGAATCTTTCGCCTAATCTTGATACTCCACCAGCATTGGTTAGAACGAACTCTTCAAATCAAAGCAATAGTCTTAATCCAAACAATCAATTAAACCAAGGAAATCAAGCAAATAATCCTTTCTGGTATGAGCCTGTTACTTCTGTGATCATCAGAATTACGCCCAAGAGCTTTAGCTCCCCGATCCCCGCTAATTCTGAAATTAGTACTAGTTTGCCGCCTGTGCGATCGCGTCCACCCAGCGGTGAACCTGTCAATCAACCGATCCAAATCGCTCCTCTCGCTAATACCAGTTTTAAGCCCCCAAACTCACCACGCTATCGTGTGGTTGTGCCTGTATCCTCGGCAAATGCCGTTGCCCAAGTACGGCAGCTTGTGCCAAATTCCTTTGCGTCTAGACTTAATGGTTATTTAGTGGTGCAGATTGGAGCCTATAGCGATCGCCGTATCGCTGAAGTCCAAGTTTCTCGCCTCGCGCAACAAGGTTTATCCGCAAGAATTGAGTCTATCAATCCTTAGCAAAACCCAAAAAGGAGATACGTCACGAAGTGACGTATCTCCTTTTTGGGTTTTGCTAAAAAACAGATAAAATACAGATGTCTAAATCTTTTTTGATAATAGTCCTATGACCTTAAACAAAGTTCACCTAGTTGGACGCGCAGGACGTGATCCTGAAGTTA
Source organism: Pseudanabaena sp. BC1403 (assembly GCF_002914585.1). Classification (NCBI taxonomy): domain Bacteria; kingdom Bacillati; phylum Cyanobacteriota; class Cyanophyceae; order Pseudanabaenales; family Pseudanabaenaceae; genus Pseudanabaena; species Pseudanabaena sp. BC1403. The sequence goes on along the minus strand of NZ_PDDM01000006.1, from coordinate 83,032 downwards.
AATACTTTGAGTCTGGCAAAGTGGTTTGCAACTTCACGATCGCTGTTAATCGAAATACCAGCAATCGCGATGATCCACCCGATTGGTTTGACTTAGAAATGTGGGACAAAACTGCCGAAGTTGCCAAAAACTTTGTCAGAAAAGGAAGCTTAATTGGCATATCAGGATCGCTTAAATTTGATCGTTGGAATGATCGAACTACTGGTGATGAGCGCCAAAAACCAGTAATTCGAGTGGATCGGCTAGATCTACTTGGCTCTCGCAAAGACAATGAAGCAGCTAGCAGTAGTAGCGGCAGCTATGACGACGATTTTTAAGTACGAGAGCTTTGATAACCAAGGCTCTTGTACTTCTCTATTCGGTTGAAATACGGTTTTCCTACTCAAAACTTAGCGATTGCATCAGTAAGAATATATGTAGATATTCTTAGCGAATCCAAGATTCGAGGAACCTACATATGTTTAACCTAGGCGAACTTAACTCCAGCAGCAGCAACCTTTTACTCGATTATCTCAAAAATCAATCGCCTGAAACCTTAGCCACAGTTGCTCAGTCCGTCACCCCTGAAGCGCAACAAATTATCAACCAAAATATTCAAAACTTGCTGGGCATATTGCCACCACAGCATTTCAACGTCAGCATCACCACTGATCGCGAAAATTTAGCTGGACTAATAGGCTCAGCGATGATGACAGGTTATTTCATTCGGCAAATGGAAACGAGAATGCAGCTAGATCATTCATTAGAAACACTATAGCTATTGCCCCTAAAAAGTAAAGGCGGCTAAGCGCCGCCTTTACTTTTTAGGGTTTCTAAATAAAAAAGGGAGCGCTTAGCGCTCCCTTTTTTATTTGTGTTTATGACCGTGAAAACGAATACCTAAGAAAACATCGTATATAAAACCAGCTAGATCAGGCATCTTGAAAATTCCTAATGTCTGAGGTGAGCCATTAGCATCGAGCAAAGGTTTCATTTGATAATAGGTCTTTTCGTAATAATACCAAGGCACATTTGGCCAAAGATGATGAACTAAGTGATAGTTCTGACCTAATAGCAAGATATTTAAAAATCGTCCTGGGTAAACTCTGGCATTCTTCCAGCGCGATCGCTCAACAAAAGGACGATGGGGCAAATAGTCAAAGAATAAGCCTAACAAAAGTCCCATAACGGCTGCTGGCACAAACCAGAAGTTCATCATGTATCCAAGAAACCCGTAATGATAGCCCACAAACAATGTGACTACTACAATCAACCTGCTAATTGCCCATTCTAAAAGCTCGTATTTTCTCCATAGCCGACGCTGGAAAAAGAAAACTTCGTGATAGAAAAAGCGAGCTGCTATCAACCACAATGGGCCACCTGTGGAAACGAAGTGGTCTGGGTCATCTTCTTCATCATTCACATGGGCGTGGTGCTGCATGTGGACGCGAGTAAATACGGGAAACACAAATCCTTGCAAGATTGCGGCAATATGCCCGATCGCAGCATTAACGATGCGATTGGGGTGAGCAACATTATGGCAAGCATCATGAATTACTGTCCCTAATACATAGAGAGCCGAAAAATTACAAACAAATACGAGCCAGTGCGCCCAGCCCCATACCCAATACCCTGTTGTCGATGCAGTTCCTAAAATGATCGAACCCAGTAGCAGTAGTATCGTCGGATTAAATCCCTGTGCTGCACCCATCACACCGATTGGAACAGTTAGGGGTTTGCCCTGCTGCTGCATTGTTTCACTCCTTACTCAAATTTCCTATCTTTAATCATGTATGCATTTTGAGTTTGTCAACTGACAAACTCAAATATATTGCAAAAATATATTTGTTTGTTGCGTTTTATTACATTTTTTATTATCCCCTATGCTACCGATAACAGAGCAAGATTGCAACTGTGATTTTGAGGCAATATTTCCCATTCGTTATTTTTGTTAGCGATCGCTCTTTCTCAAACTCAGGACTTATACCAAGACACAAAATGGCTACGCCATTTTGTGTCTTTACAACCTTACTGGGTTTGTTTTTTTAATATGACAAAAGTGTGAAAGCACTTTTGTCAACGGGGTGCTTAGAAGTATTATTTAGTCTGCTTTAGTAGACTTGAGCTTTTAGCCGAGGACTCCAACTTATTGGCTAAAAGTTCTTCTAGAAACTATTTAGGATTGTTATATCTATTAAAAATATTCACAATATTCTCAATCTGAATTGGCTTAGTAATAAAGTCATTCATACCTGCATCTATGCATAATTGGCGATCTTCTGGCAAAGCATTAGCAGTTAAAGCCACAATCCAAGGCTGTTGGCCGCAATCTTGACGAATCTGTTTAGTAGCCGTAATTCCATCCATTTTCGGCATTTGCATGTCCATAAAAATTACATCATACGTTTGAGTTTTCATTGCCTCTAAAGCTTCTAACCCATTGTTTGCGATCGTTGGGATATAACCTAGTGTTTCCAAGAATAGTTGTAGCACCCTCTGATTAACGAGATTATCTTCAGCGATAAGAACTTGTAAACTGCTTGATGGAGTAGTTGCTTGAGCTACAGGAGATAAAATTGGTTGAGTGGTGCTAGATATTGAAGAATGATCGGATTCTGTAGGTGCTGTTCTCAGCATAAGAGTAAAGTAGAATACTGATCCTTGTTGATGGATAGCTTCAGAATCCAATGTCCAACTATCAGGAGGATTCCCCCCAATTCGCCCCAAACTCTCGACCCAAATAGTCCCTCCCATTAACTCAACTAAACGCTTACTAATGGCAAGCCCTAATCCTGTTCCTCCATACTGACGACTGATGGAAGAATCAGCTTGTGTGAATGGTTGAAACAATAAATTTAACTGATTAACTTCAATACCAATACCCGTATCTTCAACTGCAAAGACTAATTCGCATAATTCATTGCAATTTTCGATCGGCCGAGGCTCGATCGCGATCGCAACATTGCCTTGCAGAGTAAATTTAATCGCATTACCTAAAAGATTGATTAAAACTTGTCGTATTCTTGCCGCATCACCGAATAAATTCTGAGGGATATCAGGATGTATCGAATATTGAATATTAAGACTTTTATCATTTGCTTGTTTACTCAAAAGTTCATAGACAGACCTGATGATATCTTCTAGAACCAGCGATCGGCTTTCTATCTTGAGCATTCCTGATTCAATTTTAGAGAAATCAAGAATGTCATTAATAATAGTTAAAAGAGAATCACCACTATCACGAATGATTTTTACATAATCTCTCTGTTCTTCTGTCAAATTGGTGGTTGACAATAAATCCGTCATTCCAATTACTCCATTCATCGGGGTACGAATTTCATGGCTCATATTGGCTAAAAAAGCACTCTTCGCGCGATTTGCTGCTTCTGCCAAATCTTTATCATGAGCTAAAGCTATTTCCTTCATTTCTAGCACCCTCACCTGCGCAAGAGTTTCCTCAAGTTGTTTTTGTTGCTCCCGCAAATGAGAAACAAAAGCAAATGTTCTATCAATTGTTATTTCTAAATCTTCAAAATCAATGGGTTTGGTAACAAAATCAAAAGCTCCGCAATTCATCGCCATCCGAATATTTTGCATATCTCCATAGGCTGAAACCACTACTGCTTTTATATTTTGATCAATTTCTATTAATTTTGAAATTAAGGATAGCCCATCCATCTTAGGCATCCTAATATCAGTAAGAATCATCGAGATATGTTTTGTTTCTTTCAGGATTTCTAAAGCTTCTATTCCATTTGAAGCAAATACAAAATCTAGTTCTTTAGATAAAATTCTTTTTCTAAAACGTTGCTTAAAGAGTCTTTGAATCTCAATCTCGTCATCAACTACTAAAACGAAATTTGTATTTTTTTGCATAACTTAAGGCTGACTGCTGTTTTCAAAATCTAACACTTTTATTTGATATATGGCAATTTAAAATTATTCATTGGTAATTCACCTTGTGGATACGATTTAGTTTTTGCTGTGCCTTCGGCACAGCAAAAACTAAATCGGTTTTGGTAAAAGCCAACCAAAGTTTAGCTTTTGCCAAAGCTGATTTTCATAATTAGAGTTGCCAATTATTAATAGATTGTAATATTTGTAGGAAGCTCACACTAAATTACACTTCCTATAGCTGTTTGCATTTTGCCTATGGCAAAGTACAAACTCCCGCCCCTTAATGTGATTTTTTTATTTTGTAAATGATTGGGTACTCATTTACAAAAACGCTATACATACTAGATTGCTATATTGAGTAAGACTTTTTGAAAAAAATGACAAATGCAATACGTTTAGATTTAGAAAGACTGAGTTATCCTAATTCACAAAACTTTAACGCCACTTAGAGAGGTAAATTAGAGAATTAAAAATCCAACTCAGTAAGGGTATTTAATTCTCTAGAATCTGATTAAAACTTAGGGTAATGGTATTAACCAGATATGAATCTCAGGCTTAGAATATATTAGCACCATAACAGTTTTATCTGGCTTTTCTGAGGCTGATTATTATGAGAAATAATATATACATCAATTTCTGATTAAATAAACCATAATAAAGTTTTTAAAAGTTTTACAAAGCAATACATTCAAAAAACTGTTGGTTCGGTGTTAAGCGAAAAATGCTGTAAATCATGTCCTTAGTCTGATTAAGTCCTCCTATAAACATCGATTGTGTCGTAAATCTGTCGTTAACTGATTTGCGTCACAATCGATGTTTTGTTTGCTGCGCACCACTTATTTTTCTCTTTATATAACTGTCGCTATGTGTACTAGCACATAAAACCCAAGAATTGATTGGCGGCGAGAAACACCGCCAATCAATTCTTGGGTTTTGATTTGTCCTAAGACAAGTGACTGTAACAATAGCAATGTAAGTTTTGCTATACAACACCTATTTTTTCGATGGGAAGGTAGTAGGTGTAGGTTCTATAGCAATGTAAGCTTTTCTTAGGACATAAAACCCCAATTAATCAAGGTGGAGCAAAGCTCCGCCTTGATTAATTGGGGTTTTGATTTGTCCTAGCTATCTCTTAGATTGCTATGCCTTTATGAGGGACTTTCTATTGCTTCAACTTCTGAATCCTCTTCCGAATCAGGTTCTTCTTCGACAGTTTCTGAAGGATTTAGATAATAACGATCATAGTATCCATAGTGATATTCGCTGTCAGAGGAGCCAATCATATTAATCAACAATCCAGAAACATTAGCCCTAGCTGTTGATAAAATCTCTAAAGCTCGGGAAATTCCACTTCTTGTAGAGCGATTAATCGCAGCCACCAAAATGAAGGTGTCAACCTTAGAGGTCAAACACTGAGCGTCAGTTATGCCAATTACAGGTGGAGTGTCAACTAATACATAATCGTACTCTTGTCGCCATTCTTGTAGTAGGGCTGCCATTTTATTTGACTCAAGCAATAGCATTGGGTTGGGAGGAAGAGAGCCTGAAGTTAAAATGTGCAAACGATCATCATCATCTCCTGCCTGAATCAGATCTTGCCAAGGACTAGGGGTTGCTAAAGCCGTAGACAAACCAACTTTATTGCTCAGCCCAGCCAACTTATGAACGGTTGGCTTTCGCATATCTGCATCAACTAAAAGAGTTCTGTATCCTAGAGCCGATAGAATGATGGCAAGATTATAAGTCAATGTACTCTTGCCTTCAGAAGGTACAGATGAGGTGAAAGCAATTACTTTCATCATGTTGTCTGTACCCAAGTAGCGCAAATTTAATGCGAGAGAACCTAGCGCCTCTTTAAAAGCATAGTAGCTGCTAGTGGGCAATAGACCTTGACTGTTGATTGCCGACAAAGAGGCTGTTTCTGTTATCGGAATTGAGGCAAGTAAAGGAATATCAATTATTTCTCTAACTTCTCCGACCTCACGAATCCGCTGATCTAAGCGGTTGAGTAACAGGGCAAATAGGACACCTAGTACTAAGCCAGAAATTGCTCCAGTAATCAAACTTCTCTCGATATCTGGAGAAGATGGTCTGATGGGAATAAGTGGTGGCTCCAAAACCTTCCACGATGAAATCTCTTGAGCTTCAGAAATCCTTAATTCTTCTAGTTTTTCGCTGAGCTTATTATAGGTAGAGCTATCAAGGGCAAGTTGTCTTTGAATTTCCACATACTTTTGTTGAATCTGGGGAATCTTAGAAAAAGCCGTAGATACTTCTGTCTGGGCATTGCGGATGCTTTCTAGTTGAGCTTGACTCACAGCAAGGGTAGTTTGAGCATCAAATAACTGAGAGGCCAGGTTTTGTTGAATCGCGCTATTAGGTTCATTGGTAATATTTGCTGTATTGCCTCTAACGCCTACTACTGACTGAGCGCGAGTCTCCAGTAGCCGATAGAGTTCATCACGACGATCTTTAAGGGCAATAACACTAGGGTGATCACCTCGAAATCGAGTTCGCTCTAAAAAGTAGTTAGTTTCAACTTCTTGGAATTGCTTAACCAAGGATTGGTAAGGAGCATCTTGTTGCAAAATCGCACCGCCGATCGCAGCTTCTGGAGATTTACCAACTTGACGACTAAGAACTTCATATTGCTGTTGGACTTGGGCAATTTTGATTTGTAAGTCTTGAGCTTGATTTTCTAGAGCCTCACGCATTTTATAGACAGAGGCGGCATAAGTGTCAGGATCGACGATGTTATAGGTCTTACGAAATTGGGTAACTGCTAGAGCTGACTTATCCAGTTGTTGCTTGACTTGGGGAAGTTTGTCTTGAATAAATTTAATCGCAGTACTGGATTTAGTACGGCGATCTTTTAAGCTATATTCGACATAGGTTTGAGCTAATGCGTTTAAAACTCCCTGCGCTCGTTTGGGATTACTATCTGTATAAGTAAGACGCAAAACCATCGTGTCTTTTTCAGGACGGATGTCTAATCCGCTCATGATTGTCAATGCATCTAGATCTTTGTAAGCAGATGAAGGGGATTGCTGCATCTTGGAGACGGCTATTTCAATCAAAGGCCGACTTTTCAGAATAGCGATTTCTGTACCAAGATTAACCGTAGAGCTAGTGGGCAAGCCTGGGAGTTGGATATCTGATACAGCGATCGTTGAGTTGACTAAGAGTGAAGCACTTGAGCGATATTGCGGAGTTCTGGTAAATGTGTAGTAAGTGTTTCCAGCAAATACGGTGACCGAGACAGCTACGATGACGATCCAGCGCTTGCGGAGTACTCTGAGGAATTTGGCAAGTTTAAATGAGTCATCGACATACTTGCCTACATAGGTAGCTTTAGGATATTCAGTCATCGTTGTTTTTACCTAAGTAGCTTTAATCTTTACGCCCTTAATCGTTAATGTTTATATCAAAATCAAGATAATATATCAAATTAAAAAATTTGAGTAAGTACATTGGCATAATTGGCATAATTAAAAAACAAAACCCAAATCTGTTTCGCCCGCGCAGCGGGTGAAACAGGTTTTAGAGTTTTATATTTAATTATGTCTACCTATAATAAGTGATTATTAGACTGTATCTAAAGCCAATAACATCTCAGATCGAATGCCTGCAACTATTCCGACAATATATTCCACCCTGTTCTTAACAATCCTGTTGTTTTATGGGTTAATTTCTTTTTTGCGTGGTTCAATCCGCGATCGCACAACTGATGCATTGTTTGCTGTAGAAAACCTTACGGACGATCACCTATTGAAGCAAGTTCGCGATCATTTTCAACAAAGAGCTTACAAAGTAGTTGAGATTGATCCAGAACGGGATGTTGCCAATCTCTCAGGTCAAGTCAAACCAAGTCTTTTTTTGGCAATATTTCTGACAATACTAGCGGCAGTTGGTTTAATTTGTTTGGGGGTAGTTTTAGGTATTTTAATCCCTGAGCTAGAAAATCTTTGGTTGTGGTTGACGCTCTTGTCACCGATCGCTGGTGTGTTTTATTGGCGGGGTACACCGCGCGAGCGCAAAGTTAGCCTGCAACTTTTACCTGAAACAAGACTTAAGGTTCGCGCTCACAAAGATGAAATCGAAGAATTGCAAAGATCTCTAAACCTAGAAAAAATAGATTATTAAAGGCAAAGATAGTTTCTTTGCAACTATCTTTGTCTTTAATAAAAATAGCGACAAATAAAATTGCCGCTATTTTTTATAATAGATATTAGAAAAGTTTTACAAAAAATTATTGGTGCTTCATGACTAGTGTTTTAACCAGTCTAAAACAAGAGACTGTTGTGGCGAATCCCCTAAAAAGTAATGCTTCGAATCTAAATAGCTTGTCGCCAAATCAACAACTTCTACCATTAACTGCTGTAGTTAATTCTAGCGATCATCTCGAAATTGGTGGTTGTGATGTGGTGGATTTAGTGCGGCAATATGGTTCACCACTATATATTTTGGATGAAGTCAGCCTCAGAACTGCTTGTCAGCAATATCGGGATGCCTTTGCTAAGCATTATCAAGGACAGTCACAGGTTTTATATGCTTCCAAAGCTTGGAGCTGTCTGGCTGTTTGTGCGATCGTTGGCTCTGAAGGGCTGGGGATCGATGTCGTATCGGCAGGTGAAATCTTGACGGCTCTTCGGGCAGGTGTTTCGCCAAGTTTGATTTATTTTCATGGCAATAATAAATCTGCCGATGAACTGAGCTATGCCCTAGAGTCTGGTTGCACGATCGTAGTTGATAACTGGCATGAGCTACAAACTTTGGATCTCCTTGCCAAAGAGCAATCCCTTGCAGTGAGTTTTATTGCACCACGCATCATGTTGCGCCTGACCCCAGGGATTGAATGTCATACCCATGAATATATTCAGACTGGACATATTGATAGTAAATTTGGTTTTGACCCCAATGAAATCGAAGCAGTATTTGCTTTTGTTAGTGCGTCTAGCCTTAACTGCATTGGTATCCATGCTCATATTGGTTCACAAATTTTTGAACTACAACCACACCAAGATATTGGCGGTGTGATGGTGCAATGGTTTAAACTTGCGATTGAAAAATATGGTTTGAAGTTTTCAGAGCTAAATATTGGCGGTGGTCTGGGGATTCGCTACGTGGAATCAGACGATCCACCTAGCATTGAAGATTGGGTACAAACAGTAAGTGCTGGTGTAACTGATGCATTTATTGCATCAGGTTTACCATTACCCAAGCTGCTTTGTGAACCAGGGCGATCGCTAGTCGGTTCCACCTGTGTGACAGCCTATACCATTGGTGGCAGCAAAACTGTTCCTGATATTCGCACCTACATCACCGTTGACGGTGGCATGTCTGACAATCCGCGTCCAATTACCTATCAATCGAAATATCGCGCTGTGGTGGCAAATCACATGAGTGCATCCTTGTCTCAAACTGTGACGATCGCAGGTAAGCATTGCGAATCAGGTGATATTTTAATTAAAGATATTCAACTGCCTGAGACTAAATCTGGCGATATTCTCGTTGTATTCGGAACGGGAGCATACAATTACAGCATGGCATCGAATTACAATCGGTTGCCAAAACCTGCGGCGGTCGTTGTGGGGACTGGGGAATCCAGTTTAATTATCAAACGAGAAACTCGTGAGGATCTATTACGTCAAGATTGTCTGCCAGAGAGATTACGGAAGTAGTTGTATTTCAGTTGTGAATGAGAGGACGATGAATGCAGTGGTTTAATATCAACTCAATTGCATTCATTATGAGGGCGATCGATATCCTTGCGGTATTAGGATTGATCTACCTCATGCTGTCTCTCAGCAATGATCGCCGCACGTTATTGATGGTGAGGGGGATCATCTTTTTGCTAATTGCTAGCGTATTGAGCGATCGCCTTGGTATGCGATTGCTCAATTTTGTCCTAGATAAATTATTGATTGGTGCAGCCGTGGCGATGGCAGTGATTTTGCAGCCAGAGCTGCGGCGATTTCTAGAACGGCTGGGACGTGGAGATCTACTTTCGTTAATTCAACCGCCAACAAATCGGAGATCACCTGTTGAGGTTGACTCAGTAATTGAAGAGATTAATGATGCTGTGATTGAACTATCACAAAACCGTACAGGGGCATTGATGATTATTGAGACGGGTGAACCCATTGACGATCGCGATTTTTCAGTACCAGGGGTGAGACTTAACGCCTTATTATCGAAAGAGCTATTGCATACAATATTTCAAACTTCGACGCTTTTACATGATGGAGCTATCCTAATTCGAGAAGATCGGATTCTGGCGGCTGGTGTGATTTTGCCAATTTCTGAACGAGCCGCCTCGCGGGAAATTGGAACTAGACACCGTGCTGCAATGGGAATTACTGATCGCGTTAGAAATTGCTTTTGTATTGTCGTTTCCGAAGAAACAGGCTCGATCGCGATCGCGGAAAATGGCATCTTAGATCGTCCGATTTCCAGTAGTCGTCTGCGAGAAATATTAGAAACTAAACTTGGTAATTATCGTCCAACTTCTTTAGGAAGAACAGTACCACGCTTTAATTGGCTCTGGTCAAACTCAATTCTCAAAAATATGGTAAGTCGAAAATCGTCAGAAAAGAAATGACTGCTAAGCTATTACAAACTTTGCCACTAGACCTCGATCACCAACGCTTGCCCAAACATGTAGCCGTAATTATGGACGGTAACGGACGTTGGGCAAAGCAAAAGGGTATGCCAAGAATTGCGGGACATCGACAGGGTGTAGATGCTCTGAAGGATTTATTGCGCTGCTGTAAAGATTGGGGAATTGCGGCATTAACGGTCTATGCTTTTTCTACGGAAAATTGGAGCCGCCCCGCGCAAGAAGTTGATTTCTTGATGGTTTTATTTGAGCGGATGTTGCGCCGTGAATTGGAGGAAATGTGTCGAGAAGGAGTACGCATTTCCTTTGTAGGTGATCTAGATTCTTTGTCAAAATCTTTGCGAAATGAGATTGAGCGATCGCAAACTGCGACGGCAAATAATCAGGCGATTCACTTTACGGTAGCGATCAACTATGGAAGCCGACGCGAAATTGTGAAGGTATGTCGCCAAATTGCGGAAGCAACTTTGGCTGGTGAAGTTAATCCTGAAAATATTGATGAAAATCTCTTTGAGCAACATCTCTATACGGCAGGAAATCATAACCCTGATCTATTGATTCGCACTAGTGGCGAAATGCGCTTGAGTAATTTTCTGCTCTGGCAAATGGCATACACGGAGATGTATTTTACCCATACGCTTTGGCCAGACTTCAATCGCAGTGAATTTCACCGAGCGCTGGTTGACTATCAAGAACGAGATCGCCGATTTGGTAAAGTATAAAAAAGAGGGCGCGAAGCGCCCTCTTTTTTTAGTAATGGTTACCAACTTTACGGTGGTGGGCGGCGGTGAGAGACTCAGGTTTAGAAACCCTGCCTTCCTCAGCGATCGCATAGATGATCCAGTGATCGCTGCATTCCATCCGACTTATCACTTCACATTCCATAAATGCTAGGGCATCAGTGAGGATTGGTGCGCCAAATGACGATAATTGGGTTTTGACACCTTCAAAGCGATCTGCCCCTGGAGCAAATCGTTTTAGAAAATGCTGCATCAGTTTGGAATAATTACCATCTTCGAGAACGTTTAACACAAAGCGATCGCCTACTTGCATAAACGACTCGATCGCCCGATCCTTTGCGACGGCAACGGTAAAGCCGAGAGGTTTGAAACTGGCTTGAGCCACCCAAGAAGCTAACATCGCACTGCGAGCACCACCTTTGGCGGCTGAGATAATATACAAACCACCTGCTAAACGTCCTAAAGCTTTATCAAGATCGGCATCGATCGCTTTTAGTTGTTTGATGTTTTGCTTACGAGTTAGCATTTGCCCCAAGTCAGTACCTGCTTCATCACAGGTTTGGTAGATTGCCTCGTTCGGATTTTCGCGAACCCGAATCGCTGGAAACGCGGTGACAACGCCCAAATCTTTAAATCTGTTATTTAACAAATCGATAGAGGAATCTTGATCTCCATGCGGTTCATACAGACCAATTACTTGCTTCTCACTAGCTGCGGCAAGAATTGCGCCGATCGCCGTTTCCACATGACTATTGGCTGCTGGCGGTGTGCAGACGACTAAACCTGCCGCATGACCGACCAGTTCACGCAATTCCTGTAAATCGATCGCTTTGAGATCTGCCATTTCCACAGCCACACCAGTTTTGGCAATACCACGGGCGATTGCCTGCGATAGGCGATCGCAATAGCCATAGTCGGACACATAGCAAACTACTACATTAGTTTCGCCCTTAGTTTGTGCTTGGCTCCATTGGCGATAGTTTTCGGTCAGTTCTTTGATGTTATAGCGCAGCAAAGGCCCATGACCATTTGCGACGATTTCCGCTTGCGGTAAATCATCCATCCGCTTCATCGCCGAAATTACCGATCGCGCATTGGGAGCCATCAAGCATTCGTAATAAAAGCGATAGTCTGGCGTAATTCTTTTTAAATCCTCATCGTAAACAGCATCACTGCAATAATGCATTCCAAAAATATCGCAGGTATACAAAATTGATGTGCCAAGATCAAAGGTCATCATTGTGTCTGGCCAATGCAGATTTGGTGCATTCACAAATTGCAAAATATGACCATTGCCCAGATCAACTTGATCGCCATTTTTGACAACTTGTTGCTTAAACGGCTGATTGATCAGCTCACCCAGAAACTGCAAAGCCACTTTGGTCGCCACCACAGTGACATTGGGGGCTAAGGACAATATTTCCTTTACTAAGCCACTGTGGTCTGGCTCTGTATGGCTAATTACCAAATAATCAATCTGTGCAGGATCAATTAGACCTTGGAGAGTTTTGAGATATAGTTCACGAAACTTGGCGTGGGATGTATCGACTAACGCAAGTTTTTCGCCACGAATGATAAAAGAGTTATAAGTAGTACCATTTTGCAAACCAAACTCGATATCAAAGCGATCGCGATCCCAATCAAGCGATCGGATTGTGGTCGTGTCAGCCGCAATTTCGGCAACTTGGATAGTGAGTCGGCGTTCAATCGACTTCTCTGCAACATTTACAATAGAAGGACTCTCAACAGCATCTACCACGATCTTGTCTCCCTATCTGATTTTCAACTATCTCCAGTCTAATGCTTACTTTTCGACAAGTCCAATTGATTGTACTAATTGATACTATAAGTAACCTACTAAAAACCAAAAATTAGGTGGTTTTACGAATTAACGCCACTTAATTTCTGGGCTACAACCCAACTCTCCTACTATGTCAGATCTTTACGTTTCATGGGAAGAATATCACGCCAACATCGAGAGATTGGCAGCCCAAATTCATCAATCCCAATGGGAATTCGATCAAATTCTTTGTCTTGCTAGGGGCGGCTTACGTATTGGTGATGTACTTTCGCGGATTTACGACAAACCCCTCGCCATTCTCTCGACTTCTTCCTATGGTGGCAAAGATTTTCAGGAAAGAGGCAACTTGACGATCGCTAGTAATATCACCATGACTACGGCGACACTTGGCAAAAGGATTTTGCTAGTGGATGATTTAGTCGATTCAGGTGTGACTCTAGCGAGGATCTTGGAATGGTTGCAACAGCATGAAGAATTTGCAATTACTGAAGTGAGATCGGCGGTTCTATGGTTCAAAGAATGCTCGATCGCTAAGCCCGACTATTATGTGGATTTTTTGGCGGACAATCCTTGGATTCATCAGCCTTTTGAGAAATATGAAAAACTCAATCCTAGCGATCTGTAAACCCTAATTCTGTAAATCTTTAGTGAAAGCTTCGACTCTTCTCATACTACCAAGACAAAAATGCAGCTTCGACACCTTGTTCGCGCTTAACTTTGGCATCACGTTCCACCCAAGAAATTATTTGTGCTACGGTCAAATCTTCTATATGCGAGCCGCAATCTTTCGCGATCGCAACTAATGCTGACATCGCCGAAATGACCATGCGCGTGAGAAATTTCTCATGACTAGAGAGATTGGCAGGTGTAACTTCATCCTGACGAGTGTCTTCAAAATCTAAATCAGGATGCGGTGAAGTCCATTTTAAAAATGCAGCATCTTCACCTTGCTCTTTACGAATCTGGGAATCATGCTCAATCCATTGCACGATTTGGCTAGCTCTGATCTCTTCAGCGTGAATATTCAATTCCTGAGCAATTTTGGTAATGAGCCGCATTGCAGAAATGGTGATGCGGGTCATAAATTTTTCCATAGTTGAAAGCATCGCACCGTTTACGGCATGGGCTTCTTCAAGGGTTAAGAACTGAATTGGATCTTGCGGAGTTGTCATAACACTATAATTACAGGGGCAAAGCCAAGCTTTCCCCCATTTTTAGAACCCGATAATTTGTAAAAATTCTTTACCAGTAGCCACCTATGCAATGGCGATTAAGGTAATCCCAATAATTGCCAAAACAATTAAGGTAATCCCAATCATTGGTAATCGTCCATTTAGGAGTTTTGCAGTACCCAAAGGCTCTTCCCTTCGATCTTCGCCTTTTTGTTCACCCTTCTTCTCAACTTTGTCATCAAAATACATCTTGGGTTCGATCGCCCAATTATTTAAGATGCCGCGCTCATCTTTTGTAAAAGCAGTACGCACTTTAGTTTCTTCGGACATGAGTTTTCATCCTCTTATATTTTTATATTTTTTTGTTATATCGGTAGCAGCCTATGAGTGATAGCCCTGCACGAAGCTCTTCATCTATCATCGCTTAGCAATGCTACATGAATCTTAATGTTTCTTTGATCTTATCGTCATAATGTCGAAATTCAACAAACATCGAATGAGAGATCTCGCAATCGCTAGTAAAGTAGAGATCGCGCTTGGCGCTATTTCTACTTAATGTTTTTTATGCCCCACTTTTCCCACCTATTCCAGCATTGGCAATCTACCCTTAAATGGTCGCCTAACCCTGATCAAATCGATCAATTTGAAAAGCTTTACGAACTTGTTCTGGAAGGCAATAGCAAACAAAATCTGACTCGGATTACAGCTGCCGATGATTTTTGGGAAAAGCATTTATGGGATTCTTTACGTGGTGTATTAGCTTTTTGGGATCTTGAAAATATTAAGGTAATTGATATTGGAACAGGGGCAGGATTTCCTGGCTTACCGATCGCGATCGCCAAGCCTTCATGGCAATTCACCTTGCTAGATAGCAAACAAAAAAAGGTTGCCTTTGTCGAAGAAACAATTCAAACTTTGCAATTATCTAATGCGATCGCCCTAGCAGGACGTAGCGAAGATATTAATAGGCTTTCAGATTATAAAAAAAAGTATGACTTAGCCATTGTAAGAGCTGTAGGCAAACCAGATATTTGTGCTGATTATGCATTACCGTTTCTCAAAAAAAGCGGCACAGCAGTACTCTATCGTGGTCAATGGTTACCCGAAGAGAGTGAACATCTAGATATATTTTGTGAGCAACAAGGGCTACAAGTCGTTAAGCAAGATCGCTTTCAAACTCCGCTTACAGCAGGCATTCGCCATAGCGTTTATCTTTCACCCCGTTCAACCTCTAACTCAAACTCATAAGGAGATGCAAAGTTGGAGGAATCATATAGAAATCGGATTACCTCTTCTTCAAGACGGTGAATATGATGGACTTCTACAGCATTAGTAAAGCGCAGAGCCGAGAGATAACCGTCTAAAAAAAGTCTCATTTCGTCGGTTGAACGATAACCACGTTCTGACATTTCGACTAGAGAGTCGGTAATCTTTTGATAATGACGAATGGCGATCGCGTCTTGAAGCATAGGTCAAGCTGGGAATAACTACCGTCTTAAGTGGGTTTTGCTTAGGTAATAAAATGGTTCCCCTCTAGTTCTAACGAGCGATCGCTAGTTAAGAAAATTCAAATTTTATGTACTTTTAGCACTGCTATTCTATCACTTTGAGATACGTAAAAGCAGAAGGGACGCATAGCGTCCCTTCTGCTTTTTATTCATAGATTGGCAAAGCATCTTGCCAACTAGGATAAATTCGTGCTTGCCATTGATCGTGAGCGATCGCTAACAAGCTTTCGCTCAGAGATAAGTTTGGAGTAGACTGCTGTGATCTAGACACAATTGTCGGGCAATCAATCCCATATACAGGGATATTTAATTGCTCGCCAATTGTCCTTGCAACAACAATGCCAATCCTTGTGCCAGTGAAACTACCGATACCTGTGGCGATCGCTAAAAAAGCAAAATCAGTCCATGCGCGGTCACCCACAAACAAACCTAAGCAGTCATGTAACTGTAGAGATAGTTCTCTGCCTAGTTCCCATGACTGCTGCTTGTGAATGCTATAGATTTGAGGATTGCGATCAGAATTTGGGTTAAGTTCAGCGATCGCAAGCTCTAATTTGGTAGTCGTTGTATGTAAAGCAAGGGCAAAACTTGTGGTCATGATCTGTAGAATGCTGGAATATAATAACCAGAATTCAAATTAGAATTTATTGCCACCAGTGCCAGTATCAGCAGCGCCAGTATCGGCAGCACCAGTATCGGCTGCTCCATTGGATTCAGAATCTTCAGGATCGTTATAGCTGCCCATTGGTCTTCTACGTCCAAAGCGACCCATAGGGGTGCGCTTACGAAACTTACGCGCATACGCTTGGTTGCGAAGAGCTTTTTCTTTTTTCTGATTGCGGCGCTTAGCCATTTTAACCTACTGTACCCCTTAGAGATTGAGTCTATTTAAGCTAACACAAAACGAGGAATAGACAAAGCCCTATTATTTTTTAACAGCAATTCTCATTATAAAAATTAGGTTTGTTGAAAGCTTGATTTCAGCAAAATCCCAGCAAATCCCAGAATTAGTTTCATAAGGAGGACTACTGATTTTTTAAGAACAGGCTTGTAAACTGATTTCTAGGCTCAATGAATACGATTCGCTGGTTCGACCAATAAGCAACCGAAAGTTACCTGTAACTTCTGAGTAGCACCAGAGTGATCTCTTAATAGGCTTTTAGTCGCTAGCAAACGCTGTGTGGTTTGGATAATGTCATCTGCAATTGGTCTGTAAATGATGGCTTTGCGCAAGTCTTTACACAATATCAATAACGGTAATTTTTTATCGCGCTTTTAATTGAGATAGCTATAGCAATTTATGCAATACCAAAACACAAAATGGCTACGCCACTTTGTGCTTTGGTATGACAACACTTCTGTGAATTGGTATTAGGACAAAATCAAAGCCACAAATAGATTAGCGCCGCTACTCCATTTGTGGCTTTATATCCTGATATACATTTCATGCCAATTCACAAAAGTGTGACAACACTTTCGTGAATTAAAAACCAAACCCAGTAAGGGTTGAAAAAAACAAAATGGCGTAGCCATTTTGTTTTTTTTTGGTATCAGCAGAATATATAGCAATGTAAGAGATAGCTAGGACAAATCAAAACCCAAATTAATAAAGTCGGAGTAAAGCTCCGCTTTTATTAATTTGGGTTTTATGTCCTAAGCAAAGCTTGGATTGCTATATTCTAAATTTGAGGAACAAAACGTTCTTTTACAGGAAGAGATGTGTACTCAGAAACAATGCGACGGAATTCATCACCGTCGAGAGTTTCATTCTCAACTAGAAGATCAACAACGCGATCAATCGCTGCGCGATTTTCGTACACAATCTGAATCGCAGACTGATAGCACTTCTGGACAATTTCACGAACTTGCTGATCGATTTTTGCGGAAATATCTTCAGAATATTGAGAACCGCCGCCCATGCTACGTCCGAGGAACACCTCAGAGCTTTGACCTTCGAGGGCAAGTTGACCAATATTCGACATACCGTAACGAGTCACCATCTGACGCGCCATGCCACCGACTTGTTGCAAATCTCCACCTGCACCAGTAGTAACTTCCGCAGCGCCAAATACTGCTTCTTCAGCAGCACGTCCACCAAGAGCAGCCGTGATCCGAGCAAGGATTTGACTGCGAGAAACTAGAGTTTGCTCTTCATCGGGGGTGAACCATGTCAAACCTGCCGCTTGACCTCTAGGAATGAGAGTAACTTTTTGGACAGGATCATGATCCTTTAGCAATGTACCAACGATCGCATGACCAACTTCGTGATAAGCAATCAAGCGTTTGTTACGGCTATCGACTAAAGCCTTACCTTCTAGACCAGCAATAACGCGATCGACAGCATCATCAATTTCTGCCATGGTCATCGCATCCTTGCGACGGCGAGCAGTAAGAATTGCAGCTTCGTTAAGCAAGTTAGCCAGATCCGCACCTGCAAAACCAGGGGTGCGACGGGCGATCGCTTCAAGCGATACTTCAGGACTGATCTTTTTGTCGCGAGCATGAACATTTAGAACTTGCAAACGACCTTTGATATCAGGTGGATCAACTCCGATTTGGCGATCGAAACGACCTGGACGTAATAATGCTGAGTCAAGCACATCAGCACGGTTAGTTGCCGCAATGACGATTACGCCTGAGTTACCTTCAAACCCATCCATTTCAGTGAGGATTTGGTTGAGCGTTTGTTCGCGTTCGTCGTTACCACCACCGATACCTGCGCCACGTTGACGACCTACGGCATCGATTTCATCAATGAAGATGATACAAGGAGCGTTCTCTTTGGCTTTTTTAAATAAGTCTCGGACGCGGGATGCACCGACACCAACAAACATTTCGACAAACTCAGAACCAGATACGGAGAAAAAAGGAACGCCAGCTTCTCCAGCGATCGCTTTAGCCAGCAAAGTTTTGCCAGTCCCTGGAGGCCCAATTAACAACACGCCCTTTGGAATCTTTGCGCCAACAGCGGTAAATCGCTCTGGTTTCTTCAAGAAAGTCACAACTTCTTGCAGCTCTTCTTTGGCTTCTTCGATACCAGCGACATCGTCAAACATTACGCCAGTTTGGGCATCCATCGCGAAACGTGCCTTGGATTTACCAAAATCCATCGCTTGACCAGGTCCGCCCATTTGATTGGAACGACGGAATAAGAAAAACAAACCTGCGATTAGAGCAACTGGGAAAATTAAATTACTAATAAAGCCCCAGATTGCTCCATTGTTGCTAGGAGGATAAATGGCAAGATCTACGCCGCCTTCGTTGAGTTTTTCCATCAACTCAGGAGCGTATAGAGGCAGGTCAACTCTAGCGCGTTGCTCTTTGCCCTCAATTTGGGGATCACTTGCTACGATTACCGCCGTGCGACCACCATCAAAAATATCAACCTTGCGTACCCGATGTTCATCGAGATATTCAAGGAATCTTCCATAGGCGATTCGGGTATTTGCCGCATTTACAGTGGGGCGGCTAGGTGCGGGACGGGCAATTAATGTCTGCCATCCAAAAAAGCCTATTATCGCTATGGGCAGTAACCACAGCAGTGCAGTTCTCCAAGAGGATTTCATATAGCAAAGAGCCTGATGTTCAAAATAATTTCTTAACTAAACTTAACTTACCATGAACCTCAATCAATGTAATAGCGCGATCATAAATATCTATCAAAAGAAAAACACCCCCGAATGGGGGTGTTTTTCTTTTGATAGATATTAGGTTTAGAGGCGCAATTCTTTTCGCCCATTTTGGACGATTTTGATCATGTCAATTAGCTGCGTCTCAAGATTGCCTAATACGCGATCGCTATATTCATCTGCGCCGCGCTGCATATCTTGGACTTCGCCCGTCACTCTCTGATGCAACAAGTCAAGATCCTTTTGAGCTTGACGGCGCATTTGATTGACTTCATTGAGAGTTTGCGATCGCACTTGTTCGCATTCTTCTTGCAGTTCGCGGCGGATTTGACTTGCCTCTTGCTCTGCTTGGCGAATAATCGCCGATTCTTCTAATAGCTGACTTGCCCTTAACTCAGCAGATTTAATTAAATCTTCAGCGTATTGTTGAGCCTCGGTAACTAGGTCTTGTTTGTAGAGGAGAATCTCTTCAGCTTTAGCGATCGATTCAGGAACAGAGAGCCTTACGCGATCGATCTGCTGACATAGTTTTTCTTCGTCGATGACGGTATGCCCCATCACGCGAGGACCACTTTCCAGCACCATTTCTTCAAGATGGTCTAGCTCTTTGTGTAAGCTCATGTAGTAGTCGGCTCTTGGTAAAGGCGCAGGGGAGCCGTTGTAATTACCATTGTTAGATTTAGTACTAGCAGTTGAGTTTTCTGTCAGCATCGGGTTTGTGTAGGAGAAAGTTCAATGCTTTGCTTTGATGTTCTAGACTGTCTAGCTTGCCAAATGTGCTTAAGCGAATCAGCCTAGAAATAACTAATCAACATTGTAAATGACTTTTTGCGAAAGCTGTTACAACATGAACTTTTTTTGATGAGATGAGCTTTGCTCATCTCATCAAAGTTATTTTAAACGGCAATTTGTGACAATACAGCACGAGTTGCGGCTAATGTCGCTTCTACATCAGCATCAGTATGAGCAAGTGATGTAAAACCTGCCTCAAACTGAGAAGGTGCAAGATATACACCATGCTCTAGCATTCCACGATGAAATTTCGCAAACTTGACTGTGTCACTGGTTTTGGCATCTTCATAGTCATAAACTTGCTGACTAGTGAAGAACATCCCGAACATCGCTCCAACAATGTTACCCGTAGCAGCATGTCCAGTTTCATGAGCGATCGCCAACATTCCTTCCGCCAGCTTCTTAGTAACTTGTTCAAGGTACTCATAAGAGCCAGCCCGCTTGAGGATTTCCATAGTTTTAATCCCTGCGGTCATCGCTAAAGGATTACCCGATAACGTTCCAGCCTGATACATTGGACCAGCAGGAGCAACCATCGCCATAATATCTTTGCGACCACCATAGGCTCCCACAGGCAAACCACCACCGATGACTTTTCCCATAGTAGTTAGATCTGGGGTAACGCCGAAATGAGCCTGTGCACCACCATAGGAGACGCGGAATCCTGTCATGACTTCATCAAATACTAGTAGTGCACCATTTGCATGACAAAGATCTTTCAATCCTTGCAAGAATCCTTCCTTAGGTGCAATACAACCAGCATTGCCGACCACTGGCTCAATGATCACCCCAGAAATTTCATTAGGATTTGCCGCAAATAATGCCTTGACAGCTTCGAGATCGTTGTAGGGCGCATTCAGAGTATTAGCAGTTGTGGACTTTGGTACACCAGGAGAGTCTGGCAAGCCAAGGGTAGCTACTCCAGATCCTGCTTTGACCAGAAACATATCAGCGTGCCCGTGATAGCATCCTTCAAACTTAATGATTTTGTCACGTCCTGTAAAAGCTCTCATCAAGCGTAATACTGACATGCAAGCTTCAGTTCCAGAATTCACAAAGCGCACCATTTCCACACTAGGTACAGCTTCAATCACCATTTCGGCGAGCGTATTTTCGAGAACGCAAGGCGCACCAAAGCTAGTGCCTTTTTCAAGAGCCTTATGTAATGCTTCAATGACTTCAGGATGGGAATGTCCAACGATCGCAGGGCCCCATGAGCCAATATAGTCAATGTACTTGTTGCCATCGATGTCCCAGGCGTATGCACCACTTACGCGATCGAATACGATTGGCTCACCGCCAACGGATTTGAATGCACGGACTGGGGAACTCACACCACCAGGCATTAATTGTTTTGCTTTAGCAAAAATTTCTTGGGATGCGGTTGTTTTAAAGGTAGATAAATTCGCAGTCATTTTTTAACGAAGATTTATTTTAGGAATTTTGACTCTTTCTAGACTCAATTTAACTTAGCAATGATGCAAGCGGCACAAAATTCCATGAGAAAGTAAGGAACCAATTTTGGGATGGTACGGCGAAGCCGTACCATCCCAAAATTGGTTCCTTCGCGAATTCTTAGTAAACAAGATTTTTGTATCTTTATTTTCTAAAATAAAAAAGAGCAAGATTGTTGTAGTCGCAATAATACTTAAAATTTTTGCATTTCTGAAAAAGCATTCGATCTTTCGTATATGATGCAAATAGATAGGGGTGAATCGTGTTAATGAGATTTATAAAGTTCATATTCTTCATAAACCTGCAAAGGCATTTGTTAACATAGAAATATGCACCTATCAACCTTAAGTAACTGAGATTTGATCGATCCAATGAGAATTCTCCTTGTAGAAGATGATGCTAACTTAGCTGACACTTTAGCTGAAGTGCTAACTAGTCAGCATTGTGTTGTAGATATCGCAAGAGATGGTGAAGAAGGCTGGGAGAAATCTCAAGCTGACGACTACAACCTGATCTTGTTAGATGTCATGCTGCCAAAGCTTGACGGCATTAACTTATGCCGCCGTTTGCGGGCGCATGGCAACAATATACCGATTTTGATGGTGACTGCGCTCGATATGAGCACCGACAAGGTTCAGGGGTTAGATGCTGGTGCTGATGATTACCTCGTCAAGCCGATCGATCCGCCTGAGTTAATGGCTCGTATTCGGGCTTTGTCACGTCGCGCTCAAATTGCTGAACCCACTGTTTTACGTTGGGGGGAACTGCAACTTGATCCAGGTATGCATGAGGTTTCCTATGCAGGACAATCTGTGCACTTGACTCCTAAGGAATACAACATCCTAGAGTTGCTACTCCATCATGGTCGTCAAGTCCTAAAGCGAATCACAATTGTGGAACATGTTTGGTCTTTGACCGATCCACCTAGAGAGGACACGATCAATGCCACGATCAAGAGTCTGCGGAATAAGTTAAAGGGTGCTGCTGCTCCTCATAATTTGATCGAGACAATTCACGGTGTTGGCTATCGTTTGAGTCAACTTTCATAAAGAAAAAGGAGTGCAAAGCACTCCTTTTTCTTTATGGTATTAGCCCAAATTCTTGTAGAGCTGGCAAAAAATTATTGTTTTCGTGATTAGAGTTGCTTAGCTTAATTAGGGCAAAACGTTGTATTGGTGTGAGAGCTTGCCATTGATTTAGGGCGATCGCAAAGTTTAATTCCTGCGCGTGCAGCTCCACACTTAGGGGGATTGATTCTATTTGCATCCATACAGGTTCTTTGTCTATTGGCAAATCGCTCGGATAGGTATTGAAATATTGAAAAACTTGCGATCGCAAGTTTTCTCGATAGTCTTGAATCTCTTTGTTAGTCTCACAAGGCAAATCAATTAGTTTTTGACGTTGAATAGTGGAAAAACTATGCCAATGTTGCAGTTTGAGCTTGATACCACATGTGTCTAGTTTGTACCGTACTTGCATAGGGATACAACGCAAGGCAGCGACAAAATCGGCTTCAAACTCAAAAAATTGCAGCATATTTTTAAAAAACAAACATTAAAGCTACGGTGTACAAACAAGTCTAGATTGTCTGCACATATCGCGAACGCCCTGCACTCAAGTGCGGGCTAAGAGCTAAAACCCGTTGAAACGGGTTAATCTTTTTCAGTCAGTCCACTTCAGTGGACTTTAGCTTTTAGCCCAGAACTTGAGTTCTTGGCTATTTTATGTGTACAAGGTTTAAACCTTTTCAGTGTCAGTAATATTGACAGTTAGTTTCATGGTTCCCAAACGTACTGAAAACTCGCCAGAACTATTGGGAACCGTCAATACTTGCGCGATTTTGCCAAATTTGGGAATCCGCACCCGATCGCCTACCTTAAGCTGTACCTCAATTTTTTCTTCAGGGACAATAGGTAGATGACGCTTGGTTAGTTCTCCGATTCTCTGCTCAGTACGTTGCACATCAGCCGCCACTTGTTCGCCTAGTTGTTCACCTTTTTGCAACTTACGGATTACTCGACCAACTTCTTTTTGGGCTTGAGCGATCGCTGCATTCACTTCTTTTTCTTGACGCTCACGCAACTCTTTAGCTTGCGATCGCATTTTTTCCGCCCGATCCAAAATCTCATTATGCAAACGTTCAGTCTCAGCAAGTAAATTTGCAGCAGCTTCAGTTTTTTGAGTTTGTTCACGCCGTTGGGCTTCCAATTCGGCGATTACATCATTCATTTCCGTAGAACCAATGCCCACGAGCACTTGAGCCGCTTCGATGATTTCCTGTGACAAGCCCAAGCGTCCTGCGATCGCTAGAGCATTAGAACGCCCAGGGATACCCCACAGAAGCCTATAGGTAGGAGCTAGAGAAGCATCATCAAATTCTACGGAAGCATTCTCAAATTTGGGGTTTTGGTATTTCAGGGCTTTGAGTTCGCCAAAGTGAGTAGTCGCGATCGCGAGTCTTGTATGCTCACCGAGATATTCTAATAAGGCCGTCGCGATCGCGCTGCCTTCAGATGGATCAGTACCAGCGCCAACTTCATCGAGCAAAACTAGAGACTGGGGCGAAAGTGAGTCTAAAATTCGACCAATACGGCGAATATGTCCCGAAAAAGTCGATAGATTTTGCTGCAATGACTGCTCATCGCCAATATCAGCAAGCACAAGATCAAACCAAGGCATTTCCACAGGCTCTTTAGCAGGGATAAACATTCCTGCTTTAGCCATTAAAGCCGCCAAGCCAAAAGTTTTCAGCGTCGCAGTTTTACCGCCTGTATTGGGCCCTGTAATCACGACTACGGAAATTTGCGGCGAGATTAATACATCCACAGGCACGACTTCGCGCCCTTCTTCATTTTGTTGTTGCCATACCAACAAAGGATGCCGCAATTGGCGCAGAACGATTGATTCATCCTCCAAAAAATGCGGTGGATTTCCTTTTAACCAATATCCATAACGCGCCCGAGCCACAGCCAGATCTATCTTTGTTACAATAATCAGCAATCTTTGTAAATCTTCAACGATCGCAGTAATCTTGGCACTAAGTTCCGCCAAAATAATCTCGATTTGAGCCTGTTCCATTTTCAAAAGTTGGCGCAAGCGGTTATTTGACTGCACAATAGAGTTTGGCTCTACGAATAAGGTCATCCCCGTGCTGGAAGTATCGTGAATTACCCCAGGTACGCGATCTCGTTGGGGCGACTTTACCGATAACACATAGCGATCGCTACGTTGCGTAATGATCTGCTCCTGTAACGAGCTAGCATTGCGCTGGATAATATTTTGCAGCTTAGTAATAATTTGATCGCGCACTGAGGTCAACTCATGGCGAATTTCACCTAAACGCGCTGAAGCTCGATCTAAAACATTTCCCCCTTCATCTATACAGCGATAGATTTCCTGCTCGACATCAGGATAAGTTCGCAATTCGCTAGCGAGGATTTGCAAATTTGGGCAGTAATCGACGTTATCTAGCTGACGGCGGAGGTTTCGTGCCCCTGCCAAAGTCGTGGCGATCGCCCATAACTCTAAGGCTGACAAAATCCCCTGTTTCTCAGCCCGAAATACCGCCTCTGTAATATTTTGAATCCCATCTAGAGATACGCCTGCATTTCGCTCTTCCAATGCATAGGCTTCTTTAGTTTGAGTGAGTAACTCTAATGTATCTTCATAGCGATCGGGTATTGGTAAATGCGCCGATGCGATCGCACCCAGCTTTGTCGTTGTAAATGTTGATAAATGCTGACATAAACGATTCCATTCCAACAGATCTAACGTCTCAGCTTGCATGACACCTCAAAATAGCTTTTTATTCGTCAACATCCAGCGATCAAACCCGAACCAAGAAATTTTTTAAAAGTGTTGCTTCGCAACACTTTTAAAAAATTTCTTGTGGTTCGTTTGATCGGAAATTGCTGTAAGTCCAGTGATGACTCGTTGTTGATAATACTTTTCTATTGTGCCAAAAAATTAAAAAACAAGGGGCTTAATCCCCTTGTTTCGCTAAAAAAGGAGGTGCGATGCACCTCCTTTTTTTAATTACAAGCGAGAAGCTAATCTTTCAAAATCAGCTTGGGTACTTGATAGCATCCTGCTACGGCTATCTGAATTGCGATCGCCACTTAAATTCGGGACGAGGTTACGGGCTTGCAATGCCATATGTAACTGTAAATGTGCGACGTATTCACTCAGATCGCCTTGAACATCAATTTGTTTGAGCGCTACAGATTTATTGCTAGTCACCGCGTTACCTCTCATTTAATTATGTGAATGTAAACTAGATATGATTTTTTAAAGACTAATCTCTCGTCTGATTGAGATTAGATAAGTTATTTCTATAACTTTTGATATAGAACTTATCATACAGGTGTTCTTAGCAGATATGCCTAGATACGAAGCGTAATCTTTTGACGCAATACTTAACAATCCAAACAATTCAAAAGTTAACGATACTGAGAGATGAATCTATCCTTTAGCTTTTGGATTGATATCTCTAGAGGTTGCGGCAGTACTGTATTCTAGTATTGACAGGTCTTATACGGCTGTTAGTAATAGGTTGTTCTAACTACTTGGTTGATAAGATATCTCAATATTTTCGTGAAAATTTTTGTTGCTTTCTTTAATTTAATTCCTTTAATCATGCTTAAACGTGCCGTTTCTACCATACTTGTCGTATTTGCCCTATTTCTTACCAGTTGTGCTAATACTCCTACGAGTGGTCTCGTGCCATTTTCAGATAGTAAAGATAGCTACCGATTTTTATATCCCAATGGCTGGACAGAGACAAAAGGTAATTCAGCGATCGATATTTTGTTTCACGACATTATTGAGCCTTCAGAAAATGTATCTGTTGCCATTAGCAAGCTAGAAACAGTAAAAAATCTTGAAGAAATTGGCGAGCCTGAAGCGATCGGATTGCGTGTGCAGCAACGTGTTGTCGCTCCCGAAGGTTCTGGTCGTCAAGCAAAGTTGCTTAGCGCGAATCAGAGAGAATCAGGCGATCGCAAATATTACATTTTTGAATATGCAGTTCAGCGTCTACAAGGTGAACCCCGTCATGACCTCGTAACGGTATCTACAAATCGTGGTAACCTTTACACCCTCAGTATTTCTAGCTCTGAAAGACGTTGGGATAAAGTCAAAGATTTATTTGCTAGAGTTGCCAAATCTTTCAGTATTGGCGAATAGAAACAAGTAAAAATCTTTGTAAGCCTGCGATATCAATATGCTTCAAATTCTCGTCATTGATGATGATCCTACAATCAGAATGACTCTTAAGAGATTTCTTAAGAGTCAAGGCTATGATGCAATTGTAGCTAAGGATGGAGAAGAAGGATTAGCTAAGGCTAAAGAAATCCACCCATCTTTAATTATTTGTGACTGGATGATGCCCATCATTGATGGTTTGGAGGTGTGTCGCCAGATTAAGAGCAACCCAGATCTAGCAAATATCTACTTGATTTTGCTAACTGCGCGTGACCAAGAGGGTGACTTGGTGCGTGGTTTGGAAATGGGGGCAGATGACTTTTTAGGTAAGCCTCCACGCATTAATGAGCTAAGGGCAAGGGTAAGAGCAGGGCTAAGACTTTATCAAGCAACTGAGGAAATCCAAAGACAGAAACGGTTAATTGAGCAAGAGCTAGCTCAGGCTTCGCAATATGTGCGATCGCTTTTGCCTGAGCCTTTTGAAGGTGAAGTTTCTATTCAATCTAGCTTTTTGCCATCAACCCAGCTTGGGGGAGATAGTTTTGACTATTTTTGGCTAGATGATGATAACTTAGCGCTTTACTTACTGGATGTCTCTGGACATGGGGTTGGATCAGCCCTTTTGTCTGTATCAGTTTTAAATCTGATGCGTACCCGTAGCTTAAGACATAGTAGAACATCTCAGGACACGACTGATTTTTATAAACCCAGCGAAGTATTAAGTGATCTCAACAATACTTTTCAGATGTCTGTGCATAATGAGATGTACTTCACGATCTGGTATGGCGTTTATAACAAACAAACCCACAAGCTAGTTTATGCAAGTGGAGGGCATCCTCCAGCTGTTCTAATTTCCAATGAAGATATTCCTAAAATTAAGTTACTCAAAACTGCTGGTCTTCCCATTGGAATGATGCCTGATATTAATTATCAAGAGCAAGTTTGTGAGATTGATACTAGTAGCAGGCTATATCTATTTAGCGATGGGGTTTACGAAATTCCTCAAGAGAATGACAATATTTGGGGATTTAATGCTCTTATTGATACATTTATTAGGATTCCCAGCGATCGCAGTTCACGCATTGAGCATATATTAACTTGCGTTAAAGCCGCAGCCAATAATCGTCCTTTTGAAGATGATTTGTCTCTATTAGAAATCGAATTTCATATATAAAAAGATGGAGAGGGACGCAAAGCGTCCCTCTCCATTTTTAAAATTAATTCAAGGTTGCATTAAATTCGTCAACTGTCGGGTAGATTTTAAAAATCTTAGTCATGCTAGTAAGCTCAAATAGCATTTGCACTTGATCGTTAGCGCCACAAATCACCATGTCACCACTACTATTGCGGATCGCCTTTAGAGCTGATACTAATGCTCCTAATCCAGAACTATCCATAAAAGTAATCTCTTGAAGATCAACTAATAAATATTTGGGAGGAGTTGGGACTGAGGCAATGTCATTAACTTGGCGGCGAAAATCAGCCGCAGTCGTGACATCTAATCTTCCTGAAGGTTGGATAACTTTTACTTGATTACTCATGAATTTTTTCTTGGCTCAAAGATTTAGTTTAATAATTGCAGGAATACTGATTAGTTATCAAGTTTAAATTGGACGCATCAACATAAGCATAAATCTTTAATCGATTTTTTTTGCTCTTATTTGGGCTTTAATGAAATCTTGTCACTGTTAAGCAATTGTTTTAATTTATAAATTCTCTAAATCTATGGCTGATTTACCTGATTTACAAGCGATTGAGGATGCACTAGCACCAATTATCGATCCTGATCGCCAAGAAAGTATTATCGAGCTGGATATGGTGCGTGATATTGCCATCAAGTCCAATGGGGTGGTCAGTTTCACGTTATTACTAAAGGATCCTAATAGTCCTAATCGCGATCCTTTAATCCAAGAATGTAAAACTGCCATTAAGGCGATCGCCTCCGTCAGCGATGTTTGGGTAAAGGTAATCGCCAACACTCCTGCGATCGCAACACCAGAGGCTCCCACAAGCTTATTAAAAGGTATTGACGGCGTTAAATACGTCCTTGCAATTTCCAGTGGTAAGGGCGGCGTAGGCAAAACTTCGGTCGCAGTAAATGTCGCTGTTGCTCTTGCGGACATGGGTGCAAAGGTTGGCATTCTTGATGCTGATATCTATGGACCAAATGTGCCTGTGATGTTGGGTATGGAGTCGGCGCAAGTAAAGGTGGTCAAGGCTGAAAATGGCGCGGATGTAGTCGAGCCAGCCTTTAACTATGGTGTAAAAATGATCTCGATGGCATTTCTAATTGCCAAGGATCAGCCTGTGGTTTGGCGTGGTCCAATGCTGAATGGTGTAATTCGTCAGTTTTTATACCAAGCAAACTGGGGCGAACTTGATTATTTGATTGTGGATATGCCTCCTGGGACTGGTGACGCGCAGTTGACGCTTACGCAGTCTGTGCCACTGGCTGGAGCCGTAATCGTGACGACACCACAAACGGTTTCGCTTTTGGATTCTCGCAAGGGTTTGAAGATGTTCCAAAATATGGGTATTCCTGTTTTGGGCATTGTCGAAAATATGAGTTATTTCATTCCGCCCGATATGCCTGATAAGCAATACGACATTTTTGGCTCTGGCGGCGGTAAGAAAGCTTCTGAGGAGCTTGGGGTGGAGTTACTTGGCTGTGTGCCGCTCGAAATCAGCTTGCGCGAAGGTGGCGATCGCGGTGTGCCTATTGTGTTAGGTCATCCTGAGTCTGCTTCGGCTAAGGCTTTACGAGAAATTGCGAAGGCGATCGCAGCTAAAGTCCAAGAACAGGACAACTAAAAATTAAGTTCTGGTTAATTTTAGATTAGATGTTGACTTTTACGAGTAAATCAACCCGAACGCAGGTTGATTTACTCGTAAAAGTAAGGAAACAGTTCTGATTCGAGAATATAGCGGGTAGCTTGCCGAAAGATTGCCTGACAAGTTCCTGTGGCTAATTCGCGATGGTTAGGAATAGTGAGAGTTTCTTTACCAAGTTGAGTGATGCGGCGCAACTTAATGTGACTCCCTTTCTGACTATGCACGTCAAAACCAAATTTTTTGAAAATGGCGATCGCATCTGCACCAGAGAGTCGTTTAAGCTTTGACATATTCGGGTTGTAGCTCAAAGGTGACAAAAATTGATGGGTTGGCAACCAAACCGAAGTCTTCAGGATTTTCGTCTTCTAGATGTAACCCAACTGCTTCTATAAGATTTTCGACAACTTCATCTAGGGTGTTTCCCTGTGTGACCACTGATATTTCCAAGCATTCGGCAACATAACCACCTTCTAAATTTGATCGAATAAATGATTTGATGTTTTGCTGAAGTTTGATGTGACTTTTCATCTATGTATCACGAATGATTAACGCAATTTTTCTATCATCTGTATGTTAGCGCGATCGCTGTTTGGTGAAGAGATCGCGATGTACCAATTGTGTTAGGTTATTCTGGGTCTGCATCTGCTAAGGCTTTAAGGGAGATTGCGAAGGCGATCGCGGTTAAAGTCCAAGAATAAAATAATTTTTCTAGTGCAGTCTCGTAGACGATTCAAAAGTTTACGAGGCTGCTGTTCAACTTATATTTATGAAGAATGATGATTGAAGATAATCACAGCATTAATCAAAATGATGATGATGAGATAGGTAGAGTATTATTGATTGACTTAGAAAACTGTCCTGATCAGATTTCTCAGCTACAAGAAAAATTAGAGCAGTTCTCACAAGTTGTAATTTGCTATGCACAAACTGGAGCAAAAATACCTCTTGATTGGCTTATTCCACTTAGTGGAACGGTCAGTTCAAACAAGCTAAAAATTTTTAAAATGACAAATGGGGGTAAAAATGCAGCAGATTTTGGTATTTGTTTTTTTGCTGGTATTTTGATGCAACAGCTGCACAAGCAAACACATTTTGTAATTATTTCAAATGATACTGATTTAGATCACGTTGTAAACTTGCTTCAAAGTCAGGGACGTTCAGCGGAACGTATAAGCACCAAAAAAGAAGAGAATAAAACTACTACAGTCCCTAAAACTACAGTTGAATCTACAGCTTTAGTCTCAGCAATCAAGGTATATTGTACGCAACTTGTTACCTATAACCAAAATAGACCAGCAACTAAAGATGCTCTCTTCAATACCATTAGAACTAGGTTCAAAGAGTCTCCTCAGTTAGCAGAAGAAGTTTTTAAGTTGCTAACTACACGGGGTGCTATCAAAATTTCAGAGAATAAAGTATCTTACAATGATCACAAAATAAAAGAGCTTCTAACACAAGAGTGATTATTCTCTCGCAAAGGAGTAATCTTAGATAGAGAAATAGGCGATCGCCTTATGCCAATTCTCAAATGGTGTTGCCATTTTTGAGAATCCAAAAACTCATCAAAACTTCTACGATCGCCTATTTAAAATATCCTTTGCCATTTTTAAGAAATAATCTGGACTAGCAGCAATATCAGCATCTTTATTTTTGTTGCTGCGTGAACTAACTCCATTAGATTCATTTGTCTTTTGAGCAATATCGAGATCCGAAAGAACTACGGGCGTTATGTCTAAGGTGTTGGGAGGCAGAACTTCGGATTGAGCAGGAGATAAGGCTTTGGGGGTATATAGCAAATATAAAATGCGATCGCCTTTTTCCCATAACATATCCGCAGATACTATTTGTAATTGACCTTTGCGCTCAAACAATAGTGGCAGTAATATTCCTGCATTAAACATCATATTAAAACGATTTAACTGTTCTTCAAGTTCTTCTTCGATGAGTAGGAATTCCCCAACTCTCACTTCCCGTTGCAGAATATATTGATTCCAAGTTTTAATTGGAACACGAGCACTAAAAGCTTGCTGGACTTCAGCCTCTCCATTGCGATCGCCTTCAGCCTCTTTAATATAAACAGCAAATACTTTAGGCGGATTGAACTCCTTCGCTGCAATTTGAGCGATGACGATATTCACATCGGTATTAACGGTCAGGGCTACAAAGGTTCCCACCGAGTCCAATCCAGCTTCAGCCAAAGATTTTGCATCCAAGCCATTACTCACAAAAGCAGGAATATCATACTCAGCAGCTTGTTTGCAAAGCTCGGCACTAGTATCGATAAGAGCCACACGTTGACCATTCGCTTGAAATAGCCTTGCCACCAAAATTCCAATCGGATTACTACCCACAACCACCAATCCTGAAATATCAGGTTGATTGAGCCCTAAGAGTTTCGCCACAAATTTGGCGGATAACCCTTGCAAAAAAACAGTCATCGCGATCGTGAGGAAGACCAAAGCCTTAATCGATTCACCGCCATTAACTCCCCGTTCTGTTAATAAAATCGAAAAGAGCGAAGCTACAGAAGCAGCCACAATTCCTCTAGGTGCACACCATGACAAAAAAGCTTTTTGCCGCCAAGTGAAGCTGCTATTCCATGTGCTAACAATCACATTGATCGGACGGACAATAAACATCAGAAAGAGAACTGTCTGCACACCTCCCCAACCAAGGGCAAAGATACTTGGAATGGAAAGATTTGCTGAGAGTAAAATAAATAGAACTGAAACTATGAGAGCCACGAGTTGGCTCTTAAATTTAAGTAAAGCTCGACTATTGGGAATTTCGGAAGCACGTAGAACAATTCCCATCAAGACAACCGCTGTTAGTCCCGATTCGCTTTGAATTTCTTGAGCAATTCCAAATAGTCCTAATACCGCCGCCACTACCACCGCGCTTTTAGTATCTTCCGCAAGAAATGCGGCACGTTGCAAAAATTTGCCCAATAACCAACCTGCGATCGCACCCAGCAATCCGCCAACACCTAGCCGCAATCCTAGATCACTAACAACCGCAAAAGCTCCAGATGTCGGATTTAAAGCGACATCGAGGACGACAACGGCAAGCACTGAACCGATCGCATCAATTAATACGCCTTCCCCTTCAAGGATCGTGGCAAGACGGCGATCGAGTCCGACCTCTTCAATAATCGGATTAACGACCGTTGGTCCCGTCACCACCACTAAAGCCGCATATAAAAAGGCGATTGTCCAAGGAAATTCACTCAACCAATAGGCAGCAATCCCGCCACCAATTAAGGTAATCAAAGTTCCAATTGTGATTAAATTGCGCAAACTAGCCGATACTTTGCCAAGCTCTTTTAGCTGTAGGTTCAGTCCACCATCGAACAAAATTAGAGCAACAGAAATCGATACGATCGCCTCTAACCCATCTCCTAATAGACGTGGTTGCACTAGATTTAATCCACTCCCTCCCAAAGCTACGCCAAAAATCAACAGAAAAACGATACTAGGCACACGAAAAAAATTCGCGATGACACGAGCAAATACACCTGCGGCGATCGCAATAATTATTAGTAAAGAGAGAGAGCCTTCCATAAGATAAATCTCAGTAGAAAGGGATGACGCTTAGCGCCAACCCTTTCTACTCTAAAGATACTGACAGCGTAACGTTAAACTGAGCCTCAAAGGGCTGCTTCTTATAGTCAAGACTCCACAGCTCTAGGGTGCAGGGATCATTGGTTTGTCTAGGTGTAAGTTGTAATCCACAAGCGCGAGTCCGAGGATTACAAACCACCCGAATTGAGTCGATCGCACCAATCTGACGACGATCGAGGGCTGTAGCTATTCGCAAAAATGTACTGCCTTGACGCACAAATAATTTCAGCTGCTCACTATCCAAGCGTTGGAAATTATCATGTTTTTTCTTCGGCTCACTCTTGCGGTGATAACGCGCAAGATTAGCGATTACCTCAATCTCTGACTCGGTATAGCCCAACAACTCACCATTACGAATTAAATAATAGGAATGTTTGTGGTGCGCATCGTGGCTGATGTGATGTCCCGCGTTATGTAGCATCGCCGCCGCCCATAGCAAATGTCTTTCATCTTCACCCCATTCATGGAAAATCCCCTTGGTCTGATCAAATAAACTTAAGGCATGTTCAGCGACTTGCTTCGCATATTTAGTATCAATGCCATATTTATCAGCAAGCTTGAGAATACTGCGATCGCGAACCGTACTTTGATAGCGCCAACCATCCTCGATATAGCCATGACGGATCATCCAATTCACCACCAAGCCTTCTCGCAAGGCTCTCTGGCATAGCATGATTTTGGGAATTCCCAATA
This sequence comes from Pseudanabaena sp. BC1403, assembly GCF_002914585.1. Classification (NCBI taxonomy): domain Bacteria; kingdom Bacillati; phylum Cyanobacteriota; class Cyanophyceae; order Pseudanabaenales; family Pseudanabaenaceae; genus Pseudanabaena; species Pseudanabaena sp. BC1403. The sequence continues at coordinate 49,093 of NZ_PDDM01000006.1, read as the reverse complement.
AACGCATGGTTTCTAAGAGAACTATTGCACCAGCTAAAATAATTTCGGCTCGCTTTTGGCGCACCATAGCTGTGCGTTCTTCTAAATTTGCACGGCGTAAGCGCCAAACAATATTTTCTAAATCCGCAAAGGGAAGCTCATAACCTTGGAGAGGATTAGGAACTAGCCCCAGTTTTTCTTTAGCATGTAGAGATATCAAAGTCTCGATCGTACCTGATGTGCCGATCGCCTTTAATGTCTTGTCCTCAAGCTTATCTTTAAGTAGCGATCGCAAGTCATCGGTAGGACGCTCAATTGAACCAAGAATGTAACCCAATAATCGATCATATTCTGGTTGCGAAATAGGGTCAGTTTTAATAAATAAATCAGTTAATCGGACTGCCCCAATTTTAGTACTACTAAGATGTAACGGATCGCGACCATCCCCCAAAATCATCTCTGTCGAACCGCCACCAATATCAATCAGCAGATGCGGCTCATCGTTGAGTTCCATCGCGGAGATGACACCTAAATAGATGCGTCTGGCTTCTTCTTGTCCTGAGATAACTTCAACATGCAAGCCTAACTCTTCATAAATGCGGCGGATAAAATCCTGACCATTAGGAGCCTCACGGGTGGCACTAGTTGCTACAGCTACAATCTCTTCAACTTTAAAAGTATGGCAGATTTCCTGACATCGCTTCAGAGCTTCCAGCGATCGCTTCATCGCATCTTCGGTCAAATTTCCTGTTTGAGCGCAACGTTCTCCTAGCCGCACTGTTGCCTTTTCTGATTCAATTACGCTAAAACTAGGGATCGAAGTCTGAATTTGCACAATTACCATGTGAATGGAGTTTGTGCCAACATCGATCGCTGCTAAGGTTTTGACATCTGAAGTCATGGGCTGTTTCCGCGAAATTAATTGCAAACCCAAATTTGTAAGGTTGCGCTCCTGCGGGGCACAACCTTACAAATTGAGGTAAATTATTTTGTACAAGTACTTAAGTCATGGTAATTGAAAACCTGTCAGAATAGAAGGTGCATTCAGTTAACCTTGTCTATATTATGAGGCGCTTCAAGCTTATATATGTAAAGTATGGGAAATAAACAAGTCGTTTTGGTCGTAGATGATGAGCCAGCTAATTTTGATGTAATCGAAATTTTGCTTTTTAAAGAGGGCTATGAGCTTCATCATCAAGACAATGGGGCAGATGCGATCGCCTCTCTTGCCACCATTAAGCCTGACCTTATTTTATTAGATGTGATGATGCCAGACATGGATGGTATTGAGGTGTGCCAGCAACTTAAAAATGATCGTCAATGGCAGCATATCCCGATTATTTTCGTCACTGCCCTATCGGACAAAGAAGATCTTGCCCGTTGTCTGGATGCTGGAGCCGATGATTTTATTAGCAAGCCAATTAACAGCAACGAACTCCGCGCCCGTGTGCGATCGATGTTGCGGATCAAGTCGCAATACGATCGCATTCAAGAGACGATGATGTTGCGTGAAGAAATGATGCAAACTATAGTTCACGATCTTCGCAATCCTTTGATTGGGATCATGTTGGGCTGTGATTCTCTCAAAGTATTAGAGATGCCTGATCGTGCCAGAAAGAGAATTGACCAAATTGGCAAAACAATCGAGCAAATGCGTTTTCTTATTGATGATATTTTGACCATCGGTAGGATCGAAGCTAATAAACTGATTCTCAATCGCACTAAGTTCGATATAAATGAAATAGCAAAATTAGCGATCGCTGAGTTTGAGACTCTCACCACCAGTAAACAAATTCAAATTTTAGGTGAATTTGCCTCGGAACCAGCTTATACATTTGGTGATAAGTATTTAATTCGCCGTGTGTTAAATAATTTACTTGATAATGCGATCAAATTTTCTCCGCAGCAGAGTTCTATTATTCTCAGGGTTGAATGTTTGCCCAAAAATCCTGATCGCCAAGATTTAATCAAGATTGAAGTAATTGATTGTGGTGTGGGCATAAGCTCTGAGCAAAAACAGGTGATCTTTGAAAAGTATGAAGTTGGCAATATTGTGCTGGGTATCTCTCAAATTGGCTTAGGGCTTTCTTTCTGTAAAATGATGATTGAAGCTCATAAAGGGGTTATCTCAGTAACCAGTAATCAACCGAAAGGTGCAATTTTTACAATTTTGTTGGATCGTGAGCATATTAGCTAATTTATACCAATTCACGAAAGTGTGGCGACACTTTCGTGAATTGGTATAAATTAAACCCAGTAAGGGTTTTAAAATCACAAAATGGCTACGCCTTTTGTGATTTGGGATAAAATCTAAGAAGGAGAGAACGGCGCTTTGCGCCGTTCTCTCCTTCTTAGATTTTATGTATTAACCAATCTGAATACAGCTGTAACAAAAAAATTGTGTTAAACCATTAACTGTAGATCGCTCAGACTGTCCATATAAACAATTACGATTGCCTATTAGCAATAAATGGGTAATCTAAGTAAAAACGAAACAAAAGAAAAGTATGACATGCATATTAGTCATCGAAGACGAAGACCTAATTCGCGAGTCCTTAGAAGACTTGCTTTCTGTAGAGGGTTTTGAGGTAATTACTGCCGAAAATGGGGAAAGAGGAGTAAGTCTGGCAAGCCAAAGACATCCTGATTTGATTCTTTGTGACGTAATGATGCCTGTACTTAATGGCTATGGAGTCCTCGAACAATTACGGCAAGATAAAACTTTGAGTACTGTCCCTTTTCTGTTTTTGACTTCGCTGATAGATCGGCGCAGTACTCGCAGGGGTATGTCTTTAGGTGCTGATGATTATTTAGAAAAGCCCTGCACCAAAGATGAATTGCTAGAAGCGATCGCTGTCCGTTTAGGTAAACAAAAAGCTATAGAACAACGCTTTGAAGAAAAGATGGAAGCTTTGCGGACTAGTATCACTCTATCTCTGCCCCATGAGTTACAGACTCCTCTTTCTGGAATTATGGGACTGTCAGAATTGATGATGATGCAAAGCGAAGAGTTGCTCCCCTCTGAAGTTCATGAATATGCTGATGGTATTCACAAATCTGCTGATCGTCTCTATCGATTGATCCAAAACTATTTGCTCTACAGTCGTTTAATAGTGATGAGATCGCAAGGGATGACTAGATTTAACTCAACATATCCGTGCGATAGCCAAACGATTATTAGCAATCTAGGCGATCGCAGGGCAAAATCATGCGATCGCCTAGATGATCTAGAACTAGATCTTGTAGAAGTTGATCTTGCCATTTCGTCAGAAGACTTATCTAAAATTGCTGAGGAATTAATCGATAATGCCTTCAAATATTCCTCAAATGGTAGCAAGGTAGTTCTCAGTAGTAAGGTTACTGATACAGCATGGATATTTAATATCCGAGATAGCGGTCGAGGCATGACTGAGCAGCAGGTTAAAAATATTGGTGCATTTATGCAGTTTGAGCGCCAATTTTATGAACAGCAAGGTATGGGACTAGGTTTATCGCTAGCGAAGATTTTAGTTGAATTTTATGGCGGTAATCTTGAGATTAAAAGCCAAGAAAATATGGGCACAAATCTTTGTATTTCAATTCCTCTTTCATTATGAAAATCGGGTTTTTGAAAACCAGCTTAGGCTGGTTTTCAAAAACCCGATTCTGGTATTTCTAGCGCCAAAGACGCTGGAAACACCAGAATCGGTTTCATAATGAGAATTGCTGGTACATCGCATTGATTAGTTAGCCAATCACCCAAAAAAGATATGATCTAGCTAGATCCATCTAGTCAGAAATAGCAAAATGTCGGTTGTCCCATCCCATCGCAAGGCAAAAGCTCTTGGAGATGTCCAGCGTCGCCCTGCCAAAGAACTGTGCAGTGAATGTGGTCTCTGTGACACCTATTATATTCATTACGTCAAAGAGGCTTGTGCATTTATCACACAACATATTGACGAACTCGAAACGCAGTCACATGGGCGATCGCGTGATCTCGATAACGAACAAGAATTATATTTTGGCGTACATCAAGAAATGATCGCTGCCCGTAAAACTGAGCCGATCGAGGGCGCACAATGGACAGGAATTGTCTCAACGCTAGCGATCGAGATGCTAGAGCGTGGCTTAGTTGAAGGTGTGGTCTGTGTGCAATCTAGTAAAGACGATCGCTTTAAGCCTCAGCCAATTATCGCTCGTACCCGCGAGGAAATCTTGGCAGCAAGGGTCAATAAACCCACCCTTTCGCCAAACCTTTCAGTATTAGAGCAAATCGAGCAGTCGGGTATTAAGAGATTATTAGCGATCGGGGTTGGTTGCCAGATTCAAGCATTACGAACGGTCGAGAAAGAACTTGGTCTAGAAAAGCTCTATGTATTAGGTACGCCTTGTACAGATAATGTGACGCGATCGGGATTACAGAAATTTCTGGATACCACGAGCCGATCGCCTGAAACCGTCGTGCATTATGAATTCATGCAGGACTTTAATGTGCATTTCAGACATTCCGATGGCTCCACTGAGCAAGTGCCTTTCTTTGGACTAAATACTAAAGAACTCAAGGATGTATTTGCACCTTCTTGTATGACCTGCTTTGACTACACTAATGCTCTCGCTGATATCGTTGTTGGCTACATGGGCGCAACCTTTGGCTGGCAATGGATCGTGGTGCGAAACGAGACTGGCAAAGAGATGCTGGAACTGATCAAAGATCAATTGCAGACTCAGCCAGTCATATCCAGTGGCGATCGCCGTGCAGCGGTGCAGCAAGGTATCTCGGCATATGACAATGCGATGACAATTCCGATTTGGCTAGCTTGGATTATTAGTTTTGTCGTCAATAAAGTCGGGCCAAAAGGTTTGGAATATGGCAGATTTTCGATCGATTCGCACTTTGTCCGTAATTTTCTTTATGTGCGCCGTAACTATCCTAAAAAGCTAGAGGCTCATGTCCCTGAATTCGCCAAGCGGATCATTGCTCAGTACCAGTTACCAAAAGTGTGATTTTGTGAATTGGTATTACTTGTCTTAGGACAAATCAATCCTTGGGTTTTATGTCTTACTCTCTTCCCACCAAAAAAATATACATCAAAAACCAAGAATTAGCGTTGCGGCGCTTCGCGCCGCAACGCTAATTCTTCACTGGAGTAGTACGTTTGGCGACAGCTATAGAGCCTTGTCTCAATTTACGGAATCTAAGAAACCATTTAAGAATTACTTTCTGCGGTCAAAAACTCTAAGAGATCCCCCTCAATCCCCCTTAAAAAGGGGGAAGAATTAAATTCTCCCCCCTTTTTAAGGGGGGCTGGGGGGGATCTAGTGAATTCTTAAATGGTTTCTAAAGCTTGCTGAATTAAGAAGTTAAGTTGTCGCAGCTTGACAGGTTTAGCTATATATGAATTGGCTCCTGCCGCTAGACATCTTTCTTGATCGCCTTCCATCGCTAGAGCAGTTAAGGCAATGATGGGAGTATTAATCAAGTTAAGATCGAGGCGAATTTGCTTAGTTGCCTCGATACCATCCATGATTGGCATTTGAATATCCATGAGGATGATATCTGGGGAATTTGCTTTCGCCATGGCAACAGCGTCTTCTCCATTTTTGGCGACGATGATACGGTAATTGACGGCGGTCAGATAGGAAGTGAAGGTTTGAATATTTGCTTCGTTATCTTCGGCGAGTAAAATAAGTGGCGCGATCGCATTTTCAGGATTTACGTCTTGTGGCAATGAAGTTGTGGCGGTTGGTTCCGATTCTGAAGCGCTAGACAGAGACATATCGTAGGGTAGCACAACTGAGAAGCGACTGCCTTTGCCAACTTCACTCTCAGCCATGACCTGACCGTCATGCAGCTCGACAATCTGCTTGACTAGGGCGAGTCCTAAGCCAGTACCTTCGTACTGACGGTTGAGAGCGCTATCCACCTGTATAAAGGGCTGAAAGAGTCGTGGTAGATCGTTGGGGGCAATGCCAATGCCCGTATCTACTACTTGAAATACGATCCTCGGCGAATTCATTTCTCTAAGTTGTTGGGGAATTGTCGCTTCACCTTGCCATGTATCGCCGCTACCGATCGCAACGAGGAGACTTATGTTTCCTTCATTGGGAGTAAATTTGACGGAATTTGTGAGCAGGTTAATCAATACTTGTTTGATGCGACGTTCATCGATATTGATATTGTTTATATGGGTCGGAATATGGCTATAGATTTGGATTCTCTTGTTAAATGCTTGCTGTTTGACGAAAACTAGACTGGAACTACAGAGATTTTTGACTGAGACTGATTCAATATATAGTTCCATCATTCCTGATGAGATTTTGGATAGGTCGAGAATGTCATTGATCAGTGATAGCAAATGTTCGCCGCTTGACTCGACTGTAGAGATCGCCTTTAATTGCCTTTCGTTTAGTGAGCCCAAAACCTCTTCTTTGAGAGATTCTGACATTCCTAAGATGGAATTTAGCGGCGTGCGGAGTTCGTGGCTCATATTAGCGAGAAATTCGTCCTTGAGCCTTGTGGCGAGGAGAAGTTCCTCGTTAATATGTTTTAGTTGGGCTTCAGCTTGTTTGCGATCGCTTAGATCGGTATGTGTACCCATCATTCGCAAGGCACGACCATTGACATCCCACTCAAACACTTTGCCACGGGCTAAGATCCATTTATAGCTACCATCTTTACATCGTAGCCGATGCTCGTTTTCATAAAAGAGAGTTTCCCTATTTAGGCATTTATTGATATCCGCGTAGGATTGGGCGATATCGTCGGGGTGGGCGAGATTTTCCCATGACTCAAATTTATTCTCAATTTCATCATCTGCATATCCCATCAAGGCTTTCCATTGCTGGGAGAAGAAGACTTCATTGGTTTGAGTATTCCAGTCCCAAATGCCATCACCAACGCTTTCTAAGGCAAATTGCCAACGTTGATCGCTTTCTCTCAAGACTGCTTCGGCATTTTTGCGATCGCTAATATCTAGAATCACACAAATGGTTTCATTGTTTTTATCTTGCAGTAATGCAGCCCCAATCAAGATAGAAACACGACTACCATCTTTGCGATAGTATTCCTTCTCCCAAGGAGCGATTTGACGATGTTTGAGCAAATATTCCATGCTGGCATAGTCTTGCTCTATGTATTCAGGTGGAGTCATCGCTAGCCAATCAATTGCCCCAGTTTGGAAATCTTCTCTGGTATAGCCAACCATCTCTAAAAAGCGATCATTGGCATCGATAATATTCCCTTGAAAATCAGCAAAGAGCATACCGACGACGCTAGAATCAAATACTCTGCGAAAACGATCTTCGCTACTTTGTAATGCAATTTCTGTTTGTTTGCGATCGCTAATATCAAAATTAATCCCAGTAATGCTCAGAGGCTTACCGTCTGCATCCCGTTCGAGTTTTCCATAGGCTTTGTTAAAGTGAATACTCCCATCAGGATACACAACACGAAATTCAGTATCATATTCATCTATTTGTCCCGTGGCAATTTGTTGAAGTAGCATTTCATTTGTAGCAAGATCATCAGGATGTAGTGAATTAGACCAAATTTCGCAGACGATCTGTGAGTCAGTTTCTTTACATAACCCGTAAAGTTCATACATCCGATCATCCCAAAAACCAATATTTTGCTGGATATTCCATTCCCAATAACCGATCGCTCCAGACTTAAGCGCCAAAGCTAGGCGATCAGTTGTTTTCTGTAGTTCTAATTCTGCTTGTTTGCGATCGCTGATTTCAGTAACGACCCCTTGCCAGACAACGTCACCATTTTTGCGCTGTGAGGGAAGGGAGTTGCCTCTCAGCCATTTAGTGCCAGAATTTGTGATAATTCGCCATTCATGAGAGAAAGGTTGTAATGTTTTTAGACTTTGTTCGATTGCATCCCCATAGCCTTGGAGATCATCTGGATGCATCTGTTCAAAAATGATTGCAGAATTCTGATAAGCTTCAGCGACGGTCAGTTCATGGATTTTCTCAGCGGCAGGGCTGATGTATTCAAAGTAAGGTGCTCCATGCAAAGATTGAACTATGCTATAAATCACACTTGGTGAAGCATTGGCTAATTCTTGGAATTGCTGTTCCTTTTGAGCTAATGCTAATTCTGCTCGTTTGCGATCGCTAATATCCTGAAAAGTCCCCATCACGCCTATCACATTCCCTTCTGCATTTCTCAAAGGGATTTTGTTGGTTTGCACCCATATCTGTTCACCTGTAGGTGTGGTAACCATTTCTTCAAAGTTGATTTTGGCTATGCCTGATTCTATTACTTGGAGATCATCGGCACGATAGGCAAGAACTTGGGTTTCACTATTAGAAAAATCAAGATCGGTTTTGCCAACAATATCTTGCACAGAGTTCAGGCTAGTTGTATGGGCAAAAAATTGGTTGCATCCCAAATAGACTGATTCTCTATCCTTCCAAAATACAGACAAAGGGAAGGCATCGAGGACAGTTTGTAATAGTACTTGAGATTCTCGCAAGGCATTTTCGGCTTGTTTGCGATCGCCAATATCGGTTAACGATCCGATGTAGCCAGTGACTTTCCCGCTCTCATTGAATTCTTTGACGAGTTGAATAAAACACCAATTAATAGTGCCATCTGGGCGAAGATGTCTGCCTTCCCCAGTCAGCATAAGTTGTCGGGATGAAGGCGAGAAGAACTCATGTTCTATCATTCCTCTGATCATATCTTGCTCATCGGGATGCACTGCGTCGAGCCATCCTCTCCCCATTGCTGATGCGGCGGATCTTCCTGTCATTTCGCACCAACGTTCGTTGACGTAGATACAGTTTAATGGGCGATCGAAGCGAGTAATGGCAACAGGGGAAGTAGAGACCAATGTTGAGAAAAGACGTTCGCTTTCTTTTAAGGCTTTTTCAGCTTGTTTGCGATCGCTAATATTGTCAGAGCAACCAATTAAGCGAATGGGATTTCCCAGTGCATCCCGAACGAGCGAAAGACGCAAGCCTATATAAATTATTTTTCCTGATTTTGTCCGATTCTGTATCTCAACTTCATGAGTTCCATTTCTCATTAGTGGGCGAAAGACTTCGGGTTCCATGATAGGAAGGTCTTCCTCTAGGTAAAGCATACTAACGTTCTGCCCGATCGCCTCATTAGACTTGTATTCATAGAGTCTCTCAGCCCCAATGTTCCAAGTTTGGATCGTGCCATCCATCGTAGTAGAAATTACTGCATCATGAATCTGCTCCAGCATTTGCGCTTGCAGTTGTATTTCTTGAGTGCGTTCTGTGACTTTTGTTTCTAGGGATTGATTGAGTTGTTGCAATGCTTGCTCGGCTCGTTTGCGATCGCTAATATCACGAACCATCCAGAATAGTTGAGGCTGATTATTAACAAGATTGATATTTTGGGTTACGGTAATTTCGGCAGGGAAAGGATCTCGCTGATGATTTCTCAGCGTAATTTCCCAAGTTGTTTTGGCATAGGTTGCGGTTGAAAGCCGATTGAGTTGGGTGTAGAAAAAATCTCTGTTGTCAGAGGTAACAAACACGACCAATGGCCTTTCTACAACAAACTCACGGCTAATCGCAAGCAATTCTAAAATAGCTTGATTTGCCTCTAGTATCTTGCCAGATAAGTCCGTCACCAGATAGCCATTAGGTGCAAAGTTAAATAAATTTTGGTAGCGCTCCTCTTCGCATTGTAGTAGTCGATGTTGCTCTATCTGCTCTTCAGTAATAACCCTCAATTCCTCCACAGTACATTGCAATTCCTCACTGATTTTCTCTAATAATTCATTGCGATCTTCTAGCGCTTCTCGCTGATTTAAGAGTAAAGCCTCAACTCGGTGGCGTTCTGTCAGTTCAGTTTGCAACTGTTGATAAGCGATCGCTTGTTTAATAGAAATCGATAGCTGCACCGCTAGCTGTTGAATTAGCTGAACATCTGACTCTAGCCAAATCCTTGGAGCCGCGCATTGATGCAAAATCAGCAAACCCCATAAAATGCGTTTGTTAGCATTGGGCAATAGGATCGGTACTACCAGATTGGCGCGTACTTGAAATCTTTCGAGCAGTTGAATGTGGCAAGCTGTCAAATTAGCCGCATAAATATCATTAGCAACGAAAATCCTGCCCTCGCAATATGCACCACCGAGATTTTCGAGAAAGCAGGTATCGTTAACTTGCACATTTAAGCAAGGCCGCCAAGGTGAGACGATATCTTCGGCAACAATTTTGCTACTCATATCTGCTGGGTTGAATTTATAAATAGTGGCGCGATCGGCACTTATAAATTGACGCACCTCTTTAACAATTGCATTCGCGATATCGTTTAAGTCCGTAAATTCGCGAATCCGCAGTGCGATTTCGGAGGTTAATATTTGCTGTTGCTGCGATCGCCAAAGTTGACGACTGAGAGCAGTTTCCCTCAGTACATGATTAACCGTAGTAGTGAGTAATTTTGCCGTGAGATCCCCTTTCAGCAAGTAGTCAGCCGCCCCCAATTTCATAGCACTTACAGCCGTTTTTTCATTTCCCTGCCCCGTCAACATAATCACAGGAACTCGATCTTCTACACGATCGATATTGATTGTTTCTAGAAATTCCAGCCCATCGCCATCAGGCAAACTCAGATCGAGCAACACAATGTTAGGTGAACGCGATCGGCACAGTTCTAAACCTTCTTCTAGGGTTGCTGCTTCGATAATGCGATAGGTGCTTTCTGTGTCTGATTGCAGATAAAGCGAGTACGTGGCGCGATCGGTCTCAGCATCATCGACTATCAACAGGGTTATAGCAGTCCGCAAGAGTTGATCAGTCATTTATAGTATTTATACTTATTGCATTAACGTTGACTTATCTTTCTAAATTATCTCATAAAAATTTTTGCTCAATGGCTGATACCAAAACACAAAATGGCTACGCCATTTTGTGTTTTTAAAACCCTTTTATTAATTAAAGTAGCTGCGGCTTATTTCAACAGAGGGATTGCACAAATTTCCCTCTTTATTGATAACACCTAACAACCTGTTAGGTGTTGGCTATTTTTTATACTTGAAAATCCCTAACAGCTTGCAAGGTGACCGATCGCCCCTGTAACAACTAATCTAAGTACATCAAACAAGTAGCTTTCTTAAATGACTTGATCAATGGGCTTGATTAGTTCAGGGCAAAACTATGACCACCGCAACATTCGCCGTTAACTCCAATATTTCTGATCACTATGGCAACACCTATACTCACAAAGTCCGTGAGTTTTCGGCTGAAGATAAAACCACAACCCTCGAACTACTCAAGCAATATCGCAAAGCACCATCAACATATCTACGCGATCGCCTTGTGCGTTTAAATATCGGTCTTGTCAAAAAAGAAGTACATTTTTGGGCAGATCGTAACTCTGAGCTATACGATGATTTATTGCAAGTGGGGGCACTTGGTCTAATCGGAGCCGTTGATCGCTTTGAGCTAAATCGTGGTTATGCATTTAGTTCTTTCGCTGTCCGCTACATTCGCGGTGAGATTCAACATTATTTACGTGATAAAAGTTCGTCAGTCCGCATCCCTCGCCGCTGGATGGATTTGCAACAGCAATCAGTGCGGGTGATGCAAAAGTTACGTAATACTTTGCAAAGAGAGCCTTCGGTGCAGGAAGTTGCGAATGCCCTCGGAGTGACACTTATCGAATGGCAAGAAGCGAAACTCGCCTGTCAAAATCGCGCTCCCTTAAGTCTTGATGCACCTATTCGTTCTGAAGAAGAAGATGCTGCTTCCATTGGAGATTTAGTTGCTGATCCTAAAAGCAATATGCAATTACAGCAAGATGAGAAGTTCCGTCTACAACAGGCTTTAGCAGTTCTAGAACAACGCACTAGAGAAATCGTGGAGTTTGTGTTTATTGAAGATCTACCTCAAAGAGAAGTCGCTAAAATGCTAGGGGTGAGCGCAGTGACAATTTCTCGTCAACTCAAAAAAGGTTTGTCAACTTTACGTTGTGTATTAGAAGCTGAAGCTTGCTAAAATCCCCTCATATTTTTAAAAACCAAAAAAGAGATGCGGCGCAAAGCGCCGCATCTCTTTTTTGGTTTTTATATTTTAGCTCAGTAAGCGATCGCTATATAATTACTTACAGTAAATAAACTCTGGACAAGTTGCTATGCTAACTACATTCACAGCGAATTATACAAAAATTGACTCAGGTTATATGGGGCAGCTTATAGAATGGCAAGAAGTAATTACAGAGGGAGATACTCTTGAGCTATGTCGTGAATCCCTCCTAGATGCCTTACAGCAAATGATTGCGGCTTATAAGCAACAAAGTAAAGAGATTCCTACGGGTAAATCTTTGCTGGAGCAGATTCCTGTGGAAGTATCGAATTACAGCTAATGCTATATGCAAGCAAGCGGGAATTAGCCCAAAGTTTTAATAGATAGATTACAAACACGTAGGGGCAATTCATGAATTGCCCCTACGTGTTTAATTGAATTGTTCTGCCCAATTGGAAATCCAGTTGAGAGTTTTATGCACAAGCTCAGGCGTTGATGCTTCGCAATAGAGGCGCAACAAAGGCTCAGTGCCGCTAAAACGAATTAAAAGCCAACTTCCATCGTCTAAACGGAACTTAAATCCATCGGGAGACTTAGCATCGATTACTTTCCGTCCAGCGATTTCGGTCAGAGAGAATTGCTGAAGAGTAGAGACGAGCTTCTCACGCGCTGCCATACCAGATAGCTTTTTATCAATGCGATCGTAATGGGAGACAAAATTAGTTTGCTTTTGCAAATCGCTGTACAGAACGCTCAAATCTTTGTCTGATTGTGCGATCGCCTCTAGCACATACAAAGCCGAAAGCAAAGCATCACGCTCAGGAATATGATTGCCATAGCCGATACCGCCCGACTCTTCGCCACCCAATAGACAAGGAATTCCTGAAAGCATTCTTTCGGCAATATACTTGTAGCCAACAGGAGTTTCGTAAACGGTCAGATCGAAAAGAGCGGCGACTTTGGGCATTAAGTCAGAGCCACTGATCGTTTTAATCAGTTCTCCTTTAAATCCGCGATACTTAGCAAGATGTTCTAGCAAGATCGGAATCAGGATTTGAGAACTCAGAAAATTACCTTCGCTATCCACAGCCGCAATGCGATCGGCATCCCCATCAAACACAAATCCTACTAGAGTTTTTTCGGGATGGTCATGATGATAGGTTTTGACTTGACGGAATAGCTCGGCAATATAGCGGGGGAGTGGTTCGGGTGCGCCACCACCAAAGAGAGGATCGGTATCACTGTTGATTTCAATAAGACTGGCTTGGGTTGTGGATGGCAATTCTAAAACTTTCGCTAAACCACCTGCGGCGGTTCCATGCATCACGTCTGCAAAGATGGTTAACTTTCCCATAGCGATCGCCTCTTTGATCGCCTCGATATTCACTTTGCTCCGTAAAGCTTGGCAATAGCTTGTCCATGCATCAAAAGTTTCGATTTTCCCCTTTTTAGGATTTTCGTAAACAAAGTCCCCACGTTCTAAGATTTCTTCAACTTTTGCAGTCACATCGGGCGATACTGAGCCACCAAATGCACCCTTGATTTTTAATCCCGAATAGTTGGCAGGGTTATGGCTAGCGGTAATTACCAATGCGCCCAAAGCTTTGCGATCATAGGCTGCCCAGCTAAAAGCAGGTGTTGGTGCAAATTCTTCGGCAAGTAAGACATCAAATCCGATCGCGGCAATGGCTTCGGCGGTGCGTTTGGCGAAAGCATCGGACATGAAACGGCGATCGTATCCAACAATAATTGTGTTGCTGCCAGATTCACCAAAGGTTTCGCGAAGTATATGTGCTGCGATCGGCGCAACTGCTGCTAAGCGATCAAATGTAAAGTCATCGGCAATGATGCCTCTCCAGCCGTCAGTCCCAAAGCGTATGGGGGGATGCAATGTGAATTTGCCGTGCATAAGCCTTTTAAAATTTCTTTTAGGTAAAGTTTATCCTGAATTCTTGTCATCTAGAGCAACTGTGCCATTTTTACTTCAGTGCAAAGCGCTGTAAAATAGCTAAGGAACCAGTTTTTTGTGATGTGGCGAAGCCGCGCCATAAAAAACTAAATGGCACAAGCCTAAATAACTTACTAAAACCATAGATATGTCTACTCCTGAAGCTCTAAAAGAAAGATTTGTGGCGATCGCTAGCAAGCGTGAATTATTGGTGCAGTTGTCTCTCAAAGATAATTTGGGTAGCTTGAGCATAGATGTAATCCAAGCCCTAGAAGAGCTTGATGATTTACTAATTGAAATCAGAAAAGTCTTTCCTGATTGGCAGCAGAATTAATAACATTTAGTAGCGCGGCGAAGCCACGCTACTAAATTACTCCTAGAATATTTTGATGCCTCCTAAAATAACTGCATTCCATTCTCAAGTTAATGTCCAGCGCCAAGTCAAAATCCCCATGCGCGATCGCATTAATTTGACCGCTGATATTTATCGACCCAAAAAAGTTGATAGTACTTTACCAGTACTATTGATGCGCTTACCCTATGGTCGGGCGATCGCATCGACTTGCACCTATGCGCATCCGAGTTGGTATGCCAGCCAAGGTTATATTGTAGTTATCCAAGATGTACGCGGTTGTGGTACTTCTGAGGGTGAGTTCTATCCATTTCGTAATGAATATGATGATGGATATGACACAGTGGAATGGTGTGCAAAAGAACTAGAAGGCAGTAGCGGTAAGGTGGGAATGTATGGATTTTCCTATCAGGGGGTGACCCAATTTCAAGCTGCTGTGCAACAGCCTGAAGGGCTAATTACAATTTGTCCGACTATGGCAACGGCGGATTTATATCATGGTTGGTTTTATTTTGGTGGTGCACTTTGTCTAGATTTTGACTTGGGCTGGGCTTTGCAATTGGCGCAAAATCGAGCATGGTATTTAAAACAAGAGCCTCAAGCCACGAACCTTTTTGATGCCCAAAAGCAAATGTCTAAATGGCTAGCTACTACGCCACTAAGTGAAATAGAACTATTTAAGAATGAATCCTTTGGAGATTTTGGTGAATTCTTTTTTGATTGGATTGGGAATCAGCAAGCTGATGATGATTATTGGCAAAAGCTAAATCCTCTGAGTTATTTCGATCGCTATGATTTACCTGCATTACATATTGCTGGATGGGCAGATATTTTTATTGAGGCAACGATTAACACATATCATCAAGCTAAAGCCGCAACGCAGAAGCCACAGCATTTAGTGGTTGCCCCTTGGCAGCATATGCCTTGGCTGCCGAAAGTAGGCGAGATTGATTTTGGCGAAGCTGCTGTTTCTAAAATTGATCAATTACAGGTTGATTGGTTTGATTTTTGGTTAAAAGGAATTGAGAATGGAATCTGCGATCGCGCTCCTGTGCAGATGTTCTTGATGGGCAAAAATCACTGGCTAGATTTACCAGAATTCCCCAAAGATACTCGTACAAAAATATTCTATCTCTCTTCCCAAAAACAACTGAGTGACGAATTACGAATTACGAATTACGAATTACCAGACATCTTCGTTTACGATCCTCGTAATCCTAACCCTGCTACACCCTATGGATTTTACGATCAGCGTCATGTGCATCATCGTTGGGATGTATTAGTTTATGAGAGTTCAGAATTGGATCAAGAGATCGCGATCGCAGGTATTCCCGAATTTATTCTTTATGCAGCTACTACTGCCCCTGATACTGATTGGGTAATTAAACTCTTAGATATTTATCCCGATGGTAAGCAAATGCTGGTGTCGATGGGTGTGTTACGAGCGAAGTTCCGTAAATCATGGACTGAGCCTGAATGGATTGAATCTGATGTGGTAAATGAATATCATATTAAATTGCGTCCAACCTGTCAGAGCTTCGCTCAAGGCCATCGCATTGGCGTAGCGATCGCAAGTTCGGCTTTTCCTGCGATCGAGCGTCATTCTAATACGCAGAAATTGCCATCTGAAGCAACTGTCAGTGATTTAGTAGAAGCAACACAGCAAATTTTTTATGATGTTGAATATCCTTCCCATTTACAACTACCAATCAAATAAAAAAGGTGCGAAGCGCCTTTTTTATTTGATTGGTATACGCAGTTCTCAATTCAGTGTGACACAAAAAATGTAGGGGCAATTCATGAATTGCCCCTACATTTTTTAACGCTTTGCGGTGTAAGCTCGCCAACCACCATAGGAAGTAATTTCCTTTTGACCTTCACATAAAAATGGTTCGCCGAGAACGCCTAAAACCTCTTGTCCATCAGACAAAACAATTTTGCCAATACATAGACCAGCAGGCTCAGACAATAAAATTGCACCCAAAGCATCAGGAGTAACTGACCAGATCTCCAAGGCGATCGCATGACCATTTTCGCTAACTCGTAGCATCGCAGGATGGCGATCTGAGATCGTCCAAAGCCGATAGATAGGCGCAGTTACTTCTTCTCTGACAAATATCGCACCAACCTTCTGCAAGTTACCATTTAACTCTAGCCCTCGCATTAAAGTTCCATTTACGGCAAAATCAATCATCTGCATAGTTTTTTATTGTGGTATGGGTGGACGGCGTTTTGCTTCTATTTCGTTAGTTTTTAGTTTGAGCGACGAGATAGATGCGATCGCTTAACTGCCTCAACAACTGGGCGATATCACCATCAGTTGATTGTAGTTGAGCAACTTTTTCGCAGCTATACATCACCGTCGTATGATCTTTACCGCCAACAGCCTCACCAATTTTTGGCAAACTGAGATTAGTATGTTGACGCATGAGATACATCACATACTGACGAGCTTGGCTAATTTCTCTGCGCCGAGAATTTCCTAATAGATCCGCTAAATCAATATTCAGCATTTCTGTAACTACACTCAAAACCATCTCCGCAGATACTTCTACAGGCTCTTTAGGAGGATTGAGAACAGGTGCAACATTTTCTACCGTCATCGGTAGTCCTGAGATGGAAATATAGGCAACAGTACGCACTAACGCTCCTTCCAATTCACGAATGTTAGAAGTGTAACTCGCAGCGATGTAATGGAGGACATCAGGAGGGATTTTGAGATGATCGTATTCCGCTTTCTTTTGCAAGATTGCCATGCGCGTCTCTAGATCGGGAACTTGGATATCCGCAATTAATCCCATGGAGAACCGTGAACAAAGTCGCTCTTGTAAACGCGGAATCTGAGCAGGTGGGCGATCGCTTGCTATGACGATTTGTTTACCAGTTTCGTAGAGTGTATTAAAGGTGTGAAAAAATTCTTCTTGAGTGTATTCCTTACCCTCGATAAATTGAATATCATCAACAATCAGCATATCGATCTCGCGATATAGCTCCCGAAATCTCTGCATACTATCTTTACGAATTGCCGAAATCAGATCGTTAGTGAATTGCTCCGTCGATACATAGGCAATTCTAGCTTTCGGTTCGATTTCCAGACGATAATGGGCGATCGCTTGCATCAGGTGCGTCTTGCCTAGACCCACACCGCCACATAAAAATAAAGGGTTAAACTCGCGCCCAGGGGACTCGGACACCGCCAGCGCTGCCGCATGTGCCATGCGATTGGTAGAGCCAACTACAAAACGATTGAAATTATACTTAGAATTGAGATTACTAGGACGGGGTGTATTGCTGTGGGTTTCGGACTGGGGGATGATGGGAGTATTAAGCGTATTTGGAATTGCCGCTGACATGGCTTGGACTGCTTCCGCCGCGATCGCTGTTTCTAGCATCCCATCTTGACTAATTTCAACACCGTCGAGATTGAGATTTAGTTCTGGTTGACCAGTGGGAGGTTCACTACTTGGAGCCGCCTCAATATGAATTTCCACGGGATAACCGAGGATCTCTGTTACAGCATCTGTAATATTTTGAACATAATATTTATGCAGCCAATTTTTAGCGAAAATTGAGGGCGTGCGAATAGTCAAGCGATCAGCCGTAAGCTCATCAGCCACAACTGTTTTAATCCACCCTTCGTAAGTAGGACGGCTAAGTTGGCTTTCAAGCAGTTCGAGAACTTGATTCCAGAGGGTTTCTAAGGAAATATCAACAGACATCGTTGGTTTTAGTCAGGAGGGCTAACAGCGGATCACGATCTTATCGCGTGGATTAAAATTTTGGAGAATTACTTAACTACTTGTGCAGAATAAATTATCGAAACCCGTAAAGTTGCCCCCCACAGGAGCACAACTTTACGGGTTTGGGTTTGTAATTAGTTATGTACATCTAAATTAACTGACTTAATGAATATTCTGCAAAATCCCCACACAAGCTCCAGATTAAAATCTCAATCTAATTCTAGAGCGCGAATAGCTCTCACTATAGGCGATCCCGCAGGAATTGGGACAGAAATCATTTTGAAATCTCTTGCCGATCGCACTTTACTAGCTCTAGATGCTGAGTTTACGGTGTTTGGCGATCATCGGTATCTCAAAGACACCTATGATTTGTTAAGAAATCATGGCAACCTACTAATTACCGATCCCGATCGCCTAGAGATTGCTGATATCTGCACCAATGAGGCGATTTCATTGGGAATTGGCAATAGGGCTAGTGGATCAGCAAGTTTTGCTTATCTAGATGCCGCGATCGCCGCAACTCTGGCAGGAGATTTTGACGCGATCGTCACCGCCCCGATCGCAAAGTCAGCTTGGAAACAAGCGGGGCATGACTATGCTGGACAAACTGAGTTGCTAGCCGAGCGTAGCCAAGTCGATGATTTTGGCATGTTGTTTGTGGGCAAATCTCCTCATACAGACTGGGTATTAAGGACTTTGCTAGCGACGGTGCATATTCCTTTGAGCGAAGTGACAACGCAACTTACGCCAGAGTTAATTGAGCAAAAATTAGAGTTGTTACGCCGATCGCTGTTACAAGATTTTGGTATCACGAATCCACGTATTGCTATATCAGGAATCAATCCCCATAGCGGTGAACAGGGGCAACTGGGACATGAGGAGCGCGACTGGTTACAGCCTTTAATTGATAGTTATCGTCAACAGCATCCTAATGTGCAACTCACTAATCCAATTCCGCCCGACACCATGTGGATCAATCCAGCGAGAGCTTGGAGCGATCGCGATCGGGTTTCACTTGGTCATGATGCCTATCTCGCCATGTATCACGATCAAGGTCTAATTCCCGTAAAGCTTTTAGCTTTTGATCGGGCTGTGAATACGACGATTGGTTTACCCTTCGTGAGGACATCACCCGATCACGGTACTGCCTTTGATATTGCAGGCAAAGGTATAGCTGATCCTGCTAGTACGATCGAAGCGATCGCTTTAGCTGTAGAACTCACAAAAATACGTAGGGAATCGCCGTAAAACTAAGGAACCAAGTTTTGTGTGGCGCGGCTTCGCCGCGCCACACAAAACTTGGTTCCTTAGTTTCCAAAAGTAGGCGGCGCATTGCGCCGCCTACTTTTGGAGATTATTCAGCAATAACTTGGATTTTGATGGTTGCAGTGACTTCAGCATGAAGCTTGATCGAAACATCAAAAGTACCTGTTTGATTAATTTCAGGAATCGTAATGTCGCGGTGATCGATTTCTAACATCGACTTCGCTGTAATCAACTGAGCAACTTCGCGATCGGTAACAGTACCGAAAATTGCATTACCTTCGCCAACTTTTTTCTTGATAATAAAGCCGCCAATGGTCGAGAGTGCAGTCTTACGGCTTTCTGCTTCTTGGCGAATCGCGATCAAACGTTGACGCTCAACTTCTTTGCGTCTTTCAACTTCTCTAACAACACCTGTGGTGGCACGAATAGCCATACCTTGAGGTATGAGGAAATTTTGGGCATAACCTGGCGCTACAGATACTAAGTCGCCGAGTTTACCTAATTTTGTAACATTTTTGGTCAGCATGACCTGCAAATTACTCTTTGCCATGTGCTTTTGACTCTTACTCGTTTAAAATATAGATTGGGATCTATGAAAGTGTACCGTCAGCACTCTTTCATTAATCATCATGAGAATTACTGATATCTATGGTCAAACCACGATGTTAGAACTAATATAGATACATTAGAATTTACGGTTTTAACCAGACTTTCTAGTATAGCGAAAAAACTGGCTTTGTAGACTCTACAAAAAATTTACGATGCAGCGTTGGCAGTTATCTAAAATATCTGGGCAAATTTTGCCACTTTTGTTCCTATCTCTAGTAGCCATAGGGCTACCTAGTTGTTCAGGTTATCAGCCTCCTAAACCGTTTAGTTCTGAGGCTGTACCAACAGAGGCGATCGCCGAAATTAGTGAAATCCGCAGCTATCCTGTGCGTGTTAAGTATATCAATGCCACATCCTCCAGACCTGCGACTATTGGTGTGCCACTTAAGGTTAATGAAAGTATTAGCACCGAGGACTCCTCAACTGCTCAAGTGACATTACGCAGTGGTGCAATTATCAGAATTGGTGGAAAATCGACTTTAACCCTCAAGCCGCAAAACCAAGTTGAATTTACCTCTGGGCGCTTATTAGCTTGGGCAGCTAAAGATCTCAAATCTCCAGCCCAAGTCCAAACACCCTTTGGCGAAATTTCAAGTAATGATGGCACTGTATATCTAGAAATTCCCGACAAGGCTTCTGAAGAGCGTCGAGTGATTGCTCTCGATGGCACTGTTACGGTTTTGCTAAAAAGCACATCAGAGATTGTTACCCTTGGCAAAGGTGAAGAAATTAGAATCCAAGCTGATGGCAAAGCTTCTGCACCAAAACGCATTGACAAAGAAAGTATTGACAAGCGGATTGCCAATAACTCACTAATTTTTGGATTTAGCTCTCAGTTAGCAAGCTTGCCTCAAATTAGCTCTGAATTTGGTGTGACAGCATCGTTTAAAGAAGCGAAGACAATCGAGTTTCGCCGTTCTGACTTACCCAAGACTAGTGAAAACAAGAATCGGAATAAAGTTACTTATACTTCAGGCACTGCAAATAGCGATCGCAATGATCGACGTGAAGATCCACCTGATAACAAGCAAAGAGACCAAACAGCTGCTAAGAATGACCCTACAGCCACTCCAGAAGTAAAACCAACCAGTCCAGCTCCTACTAACAATCCGATAGAACCAGCTAGGACAAATGATCCGACTCCGGCTCCTGTAACTACCAATACTGTGGCGACACCAGTAGAACCGCCACCATCCCAGCCCGCTCCTCTAGAGCCACCACCACAGCCAGTTCAACCCGAGATACCTGCCCCTGCCCCCATAACTCCAGCACCAAAACCATAAACTAAAAGCAGCGCAACGCGCCATTTTTAGTCTAACCCAAAAGAGAATGGCGGCGCTTTGCGCCGCCATTCTCTTTTGGGTCTGAGCGCAAAGCGCTATAAGTCTAAAATTGATGTGGCGATCGCGATCTCTTGTGTTAACATCTGACGCTTAAAAGAGTGTAAATAGGGTGTAGTGAGGACATAAAGATGTTGACAAAACACAAGATATCTGGGGCGATCGCGAAAACTTTCTCTAAAATTTTTCCAAAAGTACTATTGGCAATAACGGTTAACGTAGCTAGTCTATGCGCTGTGAGCTATGGAGTCGTTAATAACGCAGAGGCGATTGAGCCTGACAGCCACAACCTAGTAATACCTGAAAATATTCGTCTTGCCCGTAATCCATCATTAAGTCTAGATGGTCGAATTAGTTCAACCCTCGTAGATGAACAGGGCCGACTTTGGATCGGAACTTGGCAAGGTTTAATGCAAATCGATCAAAGGTCTGGAAAAGCGATCGCCTCCATATCTTTACCAAATTCTACTATCACCGCCTTATTAGAAGATCGTCGTGGTTACTTCTGGGTCGGCACAACTTCAGGCTTGTACCAAATCGATCCTGACTCAGGCAAAATCGAAAATATTGCGATCCAACTATCTTCTAGTCGGATACTAAGCTTAGCCATGGATCGGGCTGGCTTTATCTGGGTTGGCACTGATCAAGGTATTACTCGCATCAGTCCCTACAATGCTGAGACCTATGCCAGACTTCCCGATATTCCTGGGACAGCCGCAAATGTGATGCAGATTGATAATGCTGGCAATATTTGGGTTGGCACATTAAATGGCTTGTTTAAACTTAATCCTGGAACCGCCAAAATCACCGCAAAGATTCCCTATGTATCAGGGCAAATTGTCCAAGCGATCGCCGTGGATCCGTCGGGAAAGATTTGGGCAGGTACGCCACGTAATGTGATTGAAATTAATCCGAATACTAATCAAGCGATCGCACGGATTAATTCTGTAACTGGACGAGATATTGTGGCTTTGGCAAGTAGTAAAAATGGTGAATTGTGGATAGGCATGAGAGACGGTTTAGTGCTTGCTAACACCTACAATGGCGCAATTACTTCGTCGATCTATAATTTGCCCAGCAGTTCAGTCATTAATTTACTTGTTCACAATCAACAGATCTGGGTTGGTACTGAGGATGGATTAGGAAAGATCAACAGTAATCTTAAAAATTCAGAAATACCATCAGCGACTGCTACAGTCATCTACAAAATGCCTAGCAATTAGAGAGAGGGCTTTGCAACTCTCTAATTGCTAGGCTTGTCAACCTCAAATAGGAGTGGCCAGCAGTTCTCATTATAAAAATTGGTTTCATAATGAGAATTGCTGAGGAGTGGCAGAGCGAAGCTCTGCCACTCCTATTTGAGGTTTTGTATCAGCTATATTTAGATCAGAAAAAGCTATATAGCGGTTTGAAAATCATTAGGTTATGAGTAAGTTTAGACAATATCGCAAGGCAATATTGTCTAAACTTACTTTGGCTTGAGTTGTGGAGAAATAGTCGCAAAGATGGATGTTTTATTAACAAAACTGTATGAAATCTTCACAGCCCAAATTTTAGATGTCGGAGGTACTAAGTTTTCGATCGCCACAATCGCCTCTTTACTAGGACTAATCATCCTATCTTTTTTTGTATCTAGACTTATTAGCGAAATCATTCGGCGATCGCTTTTAACTCGACTTCGCATTAATCGCGGATTACAAGAAGCTATTACCGTATTTATCAAATATTTACTGATCACTCTTAGTAGTGTGATCATTTTACAAACGGCGGGAATTAATCTTAGTTCCTTAGCTGTAATTGCAGGTGTAGTAGGAATTGGAATCGGCTTTGGGTTACAAAATATTGCTAGCAACTTTATTAGCGGACTAGTCTTGCTATTCGAGCAAACAATCAAAGTTGGTGATTACATCGAAATCGGAGAACTCAAAGGCACAATTGAAAAAATTTCTATTCGCTCCACAATTATTCGTACTGAAGATGACTTATTTGTGATTGTGCCAAATCAACGGTTTATCGAAAATAATACTGTCAACTGGAGTTATCAAGGTCATACTTGCCGAATTCATATCCCTGTTAGTGTTGCTTATGACACAGATCTATTAGTCTTAACTGAAACTTTGCTAACTGCGGCTCGAAATGAACCCCGTGTACTATCTAACCCACCACCAGAAGTTTGGTTTAAATCATTTGGGAAAGACTCACTTGAGTTTGAGCTATTAGTCTGGATTGATGATCCTGATGCCAACGAACCAATTCGGAGTTCGATTAATTTTCGGATTGCCTATGAGTTTAGATCTAAAGGCATTAGAATTCCTTTCCCCACTAGAGAGCTAATTCTGCACAATCCTAAAGTACTCAGTCAAATTGTTAATACGAAAGCTCCAGAAGATGATGAACATATACAAAATCTACGAACCACAAAACAAACCAGCTCTAAAATATCTTCCGCTAATAATGAAATAGACACTAGTAGTCTGCGTGATTTATTGCGAAAAATATCCTACTTTGAGAGAAGCACAGAAGTAGAACTATTTGCATTAATTGCAAGAGGTTATCGTAAATATATTGATGTTGGTGAAGTGATTTGCGGTGAAGGCGATCCTAGTGAGGAGTTCTACATTATTTTGTCTGGGGCAGTAGAAGTTTTTTCTGAAAGGAATAATCAAGCGATCGCAACTTTAAGAGAAGGGGATTTTTTTGGAGAGATATCTCTTCTGACTGGAACGCCTCGGACTGCAACTGTTCGAGCTTTGGTGGCTAATACAGTTGTTTTTGTGGTTGAGCGTCGGCAATTGCAAAAACTTTTAAGTGAACATAAGGAATTAGGTGAACAAATCGCCGTGAAATTATCGGAACGTCAACAGATTTTAATCAGTCTCGGATTATTGAATGAAGAAGAATTACAGCGATCGCAATACGCTGCACTGGCATGGGTACGCGATCGCTTAAATGATTTGTTTGGGATTAACTTAGGGAAAAATTGATACAGTGCAAACTGTTATAAATTTAGAGAAAGGAATAGAGTAATTGGAAGATGAGGCGAAAGGCTGCCATCAGTGCGATCGCACTAAAACCTGCGACTCCGCAATATTGAGCAATCTCGATCCAGTTAGGAAAGCTCTGAAATTGAGAGAGTTTCCCAAAGGTTTGCACTCCCCAAACTGCGGCAAAGCTCAACAAATTTACGAATACAAATAGGTCTTTATTATCAAGAATGGAACTAATCCTGAGCAGAATTACACCCAGCAATAGGGCGGCAAAAGTAATTAAATTGGCAGGAGAGCCGATTAAGGCTAGCCCGACCGTTGCGCTCACTTGCCATAGCAGCATCGTTTCGACACCGAGCAAAAAAGCTGCAATGAATTGAATACTAATTGGCGCTGCTAAAATCCAAGGCGTTTTCTGCGATCGCGGAGCTACAGGCTTAGGAACCGAAGGTGCAAAATTAGGAAGTGGTGCAGGTGGAGGGACTTGGATACTGGTCTGATGTGCTGATTGCACTGGTGGGGCTTGTATTGGAGTGCTTTGTATTGGAGCGCTTATCGATGGCTGTACTGATATTTGAGAATTGAGGGCTTGGAGGACATCAGCCGACGAAGAAAAGCGATCGCTGGGAGCCGTCTCTAACATTTTATGTAAAACATTATTAAGATGTGGACTTAGCGTAACAAAGCGATCCCATTTCCAAGTGTTGTAATTTACATCAAATAATTCGTCGGGATCTTTGCCAGTTAGCAAAAAGAGGCAAGTTACTGCAAAGGCATAGAGATCGGTAGCAGGAAATACCGTATCGCCCCGCATTTGTTCAGGTGCGCCATAGCCTGGGGTAAAAATACCCGTGGATTTTTGACCTTGGACAGCTCCAGCAACTTGCTTGACCGCGCCAAAATCTAGTAAAAAGTAAGTTTGGTCGAGCTTGCGCACCATGATATTTGAGGGCTTGATATCACGATGAATCGAGCCTTTGTCATGAATAAATGTCAACACAGGCAGCAGACTTTGCATGATTTCTAAAACATCCGCCTCCGCGATCGCGCCATGCTGCTCCACAATTTGTTCTAGGGTAAAGCCATCAACAAATTCCTGCACTAAATAAAAAAATTCATCCTGTCCCGACTGCACCTCAAAGTAGGCAAGCATGTCAGGGATTTGCGGATGCGTCCCCAAATCTTCTAAAACTGTAGCCTCACGCTCAAACATTTGCTTGGCGATTACCATCTGAGAACTAGTTAACCCCACGGGCTGCAACAGCTTCACCACGCAGCGTTTCATCGCAGGAGTATAGCGATCGCGAGCAAGAAAAGTCGCACCAAAACCACCCTGCGCGATCGGGCGTTCAACGATATATCGTCCTCCAAGCAGTAAAGGCATCCCGCAAGCCGTGCAGAATTTTTGAGTGATCGTTTTGAGCGTATTGCCACTATCAAGATCGGCAAAAGAATTTAAAGGCTTGGTACAATTCGGGCGCGTGCAGTAAATATCCACGTTAGTACTGTATTTTTGGCATACTGTATTAGAGTCTACCTAAGTTTCTCCCTCCTTCGCCCATGAGTTCCAATTTTTTGCTTCATCTCAACCCAGCCCAACAAAAAGCCGCAAGCCATTTGCATGGGCCAATGCTCGTGGTCGCAGGGGCAGGCTCAGGGAAAACAAGGACATTGACCTATCGTATTGCCAACTTAATGCTCAATCACGGTGTTGCACCTGAGCAAATCTTAGCCGTGACGTTTACAAATAAGGCTGGCAAGGAAATGAATGAACGAATTCAATCCTTGTTAACTCAAGAGGTCGTTCAAAGGGAATTAGGTAAAACTTTAAGCGAAATTCCTGACTGGGAACAGGACAAACTTCGCAAAAAAGTTTATAAGCAATATATAAATAGTTATGCGCAAGATGGACTATGGATGGGAACTTTCCATAGTATGTGCTGTCGAATTTTGCGCCTTGATATTGATAAATACAAAGATAGTAATGGTCGCAGCTGGGCAAAAAACTTCTCGGTTTTTGATGATTCTGACGCGCAATCTTTAGTTAAAGATATTGTCATCAATCAGCTAAACCTTGATGAAAAGAAATTTGAGCCAAAATCCGTACGTTTTGCGATCGGCAATGCCAAAAATAAAGGCTGGACTCCCGAAGAATATGAGGCTCAGAGTGATGATTCGTCTTTCCGTAAGCGTGCGATCGCACAGGTTTATAGTCTTTACCAAAATCAGCTAGCCACCAATAATGCTCTCGACTTTGATGATTTAATCTTTTTGCCAGTGCGCCTATTCAAACAAAATCCTGAAGTTCTTAACTACTGGCACAATCGCTTTAAGCATATTCTTGTTGATGAGTATCAAGACACAAACCGTACTCAATATGATTTGATTCAGCTACTCTCCACTAATGACAAAAAGCCGACTTGGGAAAATCGTTCCATTTTTGTTGTCGGTGATGCCGACCAATCGATTTATAGTTTCCGCTCTGCTGACTTTACGATCTTGATGGAATTTCAAGAAGCTTTTGGCGATCGCTTGCCCGATGCCCATACAGGCACAATGATCAAGCTAGAAGAGAACTATCGTTCCGTTGCTAATATCCTCGAAATTGCCAATCAACTGATCGACCATAACACACAACGTATCGATAAAGTCCTGAAAGCAACTAGACCCGACGGAGACTTGATCGAGCTATTCCGTGCCGATGATGAAGTTGATGAAGCACAGTTTGTGATCGAGCAGATTCGCCGCGTTAAGACCAAAACCCCTAGCGCCAATCTTGGACATTTTGCAATTCTCTATCGCACTAACGCCCAGTCTCGCCCCTTTGAAGAAATGCTGGTGCGTTGGAATATTCCTTACAAAGTTGTGGGTGGCTTACGATTTTACGATCGCAAAGAAATTAAAGATGTTCTTTCCTATTTACGCCTGCTGTCCAATCCCTCCGATACCCTCGGCTTGATGCGAATCATCAATGTTCCTAAACGCAGTATCGGTAAGGCAACTCTCGATAAGCTCCAACAAGCCGCCCAAGAACTCAGCGTCCCCATCTGGGACATCATCAGCGATGAAACCACTGTCAAGACTCTGGCTGGGCGATCGGCTAGGGGTGTGCTCTCCTTTGTGGAATTGATGCAAAAATGGCAAGCGAAAGTAGCAGTTACGCCAGCAGCGGATATCATTCAGGGCATTCTCGCCGAATCTGGCTATGTCGATGAACTGAAAGCTCAAAGTAATGATGAAG
Organism: Pseudanabaena sp. BC1403; assembly: GCF_002914585.1. Lineage (NCBI taxonomy): Bacteria > Bacillati > Cyanobacteriota > Cyanophyceae > Pseudanabaenales > Pseudanabaenaceae > Pseudanabaena > Pseudanabaena sp. BC1403. Next base: position 21,640 of record NZ_PDDM01000006.1, on the reverse strand, counting down.
CCAACGATCGCATTTCTAACTTGCAAGAACTGTATAACGCAGCGCTACAGTTTGCCGAAGAGAATGAAGATGCTTCCCTTGATGCTTTCTTAGCTAATGCGGCTCTTGCTTCTAGTCTTGATGACAGCAGCGAGAATGCCGATAAGGTCACCTTGATGACTCTTCATGCAGCTAAAGGTTTAGAATTCCCTGTGGTCTTCCTCGTTGGTCTAGAGCAAGGCTTATTTCCTAGCTTCCGTTCCATTAACGATCCGATGGCTTTAGAAGAGGAGCGCCGTCTCATGTATGTGGGCATTACTCGCGCCCAAGAGAAGTTATTTCTTAGCCATGCTCAGGCTCGTCGTCTCTATGGCAATCGCGAATATGCTATTCCCTCTCAATTCCTTGCAGAGCTTCCCAAAGAGTATCTGACTGGACATGGCATTGATAAGTTTATCAGTAAGGCAAGTCAACGGGCTGAAGCCACTAGTGTTAAAGGTTCGCTCAGGTCTGTGCCTCCCGTCAAGGTAAATGCTGTTAAGCCCAAGCCTCGTATTGATTGGCAAGTAGGCGATCGCGTGATGCATGACAAGTTTGGTGAAGGTCAAGTTGCTAATTTGCTTGGCACTGGTGACAAGATGTATTTAGCTGTTGCTTTCGCAGGGCAAGGCAAAAAAATTATCGATCCCAAGCTTGCACCAATTCAGAAAATATAGATGTGTCGCTACATCTACTCAGTTTCTTATGTTAGTGTAAGTCCTCGATAAATTTGCGCGATCGCAAAGTTGAGATTGATACTCTTTAGCTCGATTAGATGGTGGCAAACTTTTTGATGATAAAATCACTCCACTATCTACTTTCTAAATAGCGTATAGGCTAAACTATGCAAATCATTGAGGTTGAAGCAAAGGTTATAGGACGGAAGCGATCGCCAGTAGCGCCGTGGCAAGTATCAATCTCGCAGGAAGGTTTGACATTACGAGACTTAATTTTGGATATTGTGGATGCAGAAGTGACTGCTTTTCGCGATCGCCAAGAACAACAAAAATTGCCTCAAATTTTGACTAAGGACGCGATCGCTTGGGGAATGGAAAAAGGCAAGATAACTTCAGGCGATCGCGAATTTGCGCCCCAATCTGTCGATTTGCAAGCCGCTTTTGAGGCTGCGATTCAGGCTTTTAGCGATGGCTTATATTATGTTTTTATTGACGATCGCCAGTATGAATCGTTGGACGAACAAGTGACGCTCCAGCCCCAAAGCAAGGTATTATTTTTGCGTCTCGTGGCGATGGTAGGAGGTTAATATGCTAAAACGCGAACAGGCTTCTCAGGAGCTACAAAAATTTGCTACCCTCCCCCATGCTTGGTTGGAGCGCCACCAATTGGCGATCGCATCTCTACCAGATAGTTTAAGAGAAATTGCTTGGGCTTTATTGCGAAGAGATTCCCAAGGATTGGAGACAAGAAATTGGGATGAGCTTTCTAAAGTAGCTAATCGGTTGGGAGAAGTTAATGCTCAGGAAAGATATCAAATCTTTGAAGCGCTATGTCCATTAATTGCCAAATATGTAGAAGCTGGTTGGCAATTACATCAGCGACTACCCTATCAGAATAGCTATCAAAGGCAGCCATTTCGCTTGTCATCTTCCATTATCCCTACCACTTTAGTTAATTGGGTACAGGGCATTCTGAACATAGTTCAGCAATACGAACAGGATATTGATTGGTATGCAGTTTGGGTTGCTTATATTCATCAATACAGCGATATTGGCATCCTGTTCGCGGCGGCGATTGAAGCTGAAGATGAGCATTCGGAAGAAATATTAAAAATATTACTAGACTCGGCAAGGGGGGAACATGCGATCGCGGCTATGGGCAATCATGTCGTGCGATCGCTATTGGTTGTGAATCGACCAGATTGTTGGACATTTGTTGAGAATTTGCTGCTAGCTGCCCAACGTCAGGAAGGACTACGGCAGACAATTTTGGAAGCGATCGCTCAGGCGCATCCCCAAGCTTTTCGGCGCATGGTGAGGTTGATTTTAGAGCAGGATTTGATCCGCTTTAGTGCCACGATTCGAGCAGTAGATCAGTGGTTTGGCTTTGGTTGGACTGTCGAACATAAGAAAATAGCCGAGCGATCGCTGCGTCAAGTATTAGGATTTCTTGAAGATGCGAATTTAAGGCAGTCAGGTTTAGAAAGTACCGATCCTCATGAAGTTTATCTTTGTCTATGGGCGATCGCCTTTGATAATGCTGAAGCTGCCATCGCCCCTGCGACGCTCTTACTCCAACATTCTCAAGTTGAAATTCGCTTTGTGGCGGCTTTTTTGTTGAACCAATTGCATCTAGGCTTAGCCCAAGAAGCTCTATTACCTAGTTTAGAAGATGATGATTTGCGAGTTGCTGCTCAGGCTTTTCGGAGTATCCAAAACAAATTAGCGAATACCGATCTATTTGAGCGTTTAGAATCTTTTTTACAGCGAATTCCCGCCAATGAGAAGAAACTACAACCCATAGTTTGGGAATGGATGCTGTTGAGCTTAAACCGTTCAGAGGTTATTCGTACCTTAAATAATCGTTTAGGCGATCGCTCTCCTAGAAGGATGATTCCTTATCTGTCGGAGATGGACGTTTGGCTGCGGGTTCAAGTAATCCAATTATTGCTTAAAGAGCAACCTTGGGATGATGAGATACAGGAGCAAGTTTTTGCGGCAATGCGCGATCGCTCTTCCCATTTGCGCGAACAAATTTTCAAGTTGCTTAAGCCATATCCTCTCAACTCAGAATTGATTGTCAAAATGGAGGGGTTACTCACCCGTAAAGGTAGCGATCTGCGGCGGGGAGTGTTGAATTTAATCTTGAATCAATCTGATAATGATGTTCTTGTCAGTAGCGATCGCCTTTTAAACAGTAAAGATGCGGGTCAACGCTTATCAGGGCTAGAATTATTAGATGAAATGATTCGGGCAAAACGGCTGAGCGATGACTGTTATCAAAAAGTGGAAGCCTATCACCAAAGACCAAAACTCACCGCCGCCGAAGTAGAGCTTTTACAAAAATTTTCTGAACCTGAGAAGCAGCAAACTGCTACTCTCGAAAATGGCTTGGGGCTGTTCGATCCCAGTCAACGTACTCCCGCGATTCCGCCCGAATTTCCCGATCGCGAAATTGTATTAGTTTCTGAAGCTGCTAAAAATATTTTGCGATCGCTCGACGAGCTAATTCATGAACACCGAAATACGCCTATTAACTCCTTAAATTCAGATGGAACTGAATCCGAAGAAAAGCTTCTGGGAAATCTTAGGTGGCTGAGGGCGAGAATTCCGCAAAAATCTGTGGCAAAAAGCCTAGACGACCTACCCTTAGCAGAAGTATGGCAAACTTGGTGGGAAGGACGTTCAGCCGAACTGCGCGATGATGATGGCTATGAATTATTACGAGCGGCTGCTTCTTTATCTGGACTATTCCATGAAAAAATTTTCCAAGATCATAGTTTTTTTCAGATGAGTTATTTTGCTGACAACTCTCCTAAATGGGTTAAAAAATGCCAAAAGAGCTTAGTGATTGATGTTCCGCAACTTAATTATCATGAATTAATTTCTAATTTAATAGAGTGGTTTTTAAGTATTGCTCCGCCTGTTAATTGCGTGGATTTCATTCTAGATGCAGCCCAATATTCCCTAGCTTCTATTCGTAAGGCGATCGCACAGGATTTAGAGCCATCTCAAACTGAACCTGAAGATGGAGTAGATCTCACAGAAAGCTCTTCGGAGAATGATCTGCTCGCCATCCTAAATGCCAATATTTCTGGGTTTTCGGGGATGGGGCTCAACGTATCGACAATTCTATCCCAAATTAATTCTGGGATGAACTTGAAAGGTCTGCGCCAAAGTTCTCCATCAGACAAATACGATTGACGTGAAAATAGTCAAATTAATGCTTGGACGCTCATGGCTTGTAAGAACTATGCCTCTGATTCTAGTAACTGGACAGAGTCACAGGTTAAGCGCTTGTGGCAACTTATACGCTGGATTGATGAGCCAAAAGGAACCGTACCTCACTATCTACAGGATGAAAGGGGGAGCTATCTAATATTGCCCATTAGCAATCAGTCCGAAGGACAAATTAAGCGTTGTCGTCCGAGTTTAATCCAGATGATTGTTGCCTTCAAAGCCAATGCAGTTACTGAGGCAGATCTTTTAGACAGTTTAATTGGCGAACGGTTAGGGAACTACTACTATAGTTTTAGAGAATTAAGCGCATTAACTCAGCGCGATCGCACCCGCAATGAGTTCTCTAATTTACCCGAAACTGATTATCAGTATTTATTAGAATTAGTCGATCGCTGTCGGCGGCGGATTGTGGAAATAGAATGCGATCGCGGCGATTTACCTACTCCTGCGACAGAAGCCGCCTTGAGCTTGCAGTCTGTATTAGGGATTGCCCCTGTGATTAAACTTTTGCAAAATTTAGGCAAAGAACAGTTTATCCGAGGATGGAGCTACGATCGCGCTAGTAAAGCCGCCATATTTAGCCATCTCATTCGCGTTTCCTTCCCTCTGCCCACCGATACCCCCGAACTATTCGCGCAGCAATTTACCGCTTCTGGACTTACTAATCGCAAAGCGATCGAGCTGGCTGTCTATGCTCCTCAATGGGCGCGTTATGTGGGGCATCTACTGGAATCTCCCGCATTTGCCGAAGCCGTATGGTGGTTCCATGCCCATACCAAAGATTCCCATTGGCAAGTCGAGCAATCGATTAGAGAAGGTTGGAGCGCTCAAGTTGGTGAACATACTCCCCTCACCAGCCAAGATTTAGTAGATGGTGCTGTCGATGTAGCTTGGTTTTGGCGAGCCTATCGCGCCATGACACCTGCTCAATGGGAAGAAATCCACGAAGCGGCAAAATTTGCGGCGGGCGGACAAGGGCATACTCGGGCGCGTCTGTTTGCGGATGCTATGTTAGGACAAGTTGAGAAATCGGCAACCATTGATCGCATTCAAACAAAGCGCCATCAGGATTCTGTGCGAGCCTTGGGCTTAATTCCCTTAGAGTCAGAGAATCGTGAAGCCGATATTTTGCAACGCTACGAAGTTATTCAAGAATTTATGCAGGGTACTAAACAATTTGGTTCCCAACGGCAGGCAAGTGAAAAACTAGCCGCCCGCATTGCCCTCGAAAACCTATCGCGGACGGCTGGATATGCCGATCCTCAACGCCTAGAATGGGCAATGGAAGCCAAAGCGATCGCTGATTTAGTAGAAGGTTCAGTCACGGTGACAGAAGGCGATGTTTCCGTTAGTCTCAGTCTTGACGCGCTCGGCGCTCCTAATTTAACGGTAGTCAAAAAAGGTAAACCGCAAAAAACGATTCCTGCGACCCTCAAAAAGAATGCAGAAATTATGGCTTTTCAGGAGCGCAAGCAAAAACTAACCAAACAAGCCTCAAGAATGAGGTTGTCTCTCGAACAGTCCATGTGTCGAGGCGATCGCTTTACGGGGGCAGAACTACAACAATTACTAATTCATCCCATTCTGCGCCCGATGTTGCAGCAGCTAATTTTTGTTGGTGAAACGGCGATCGGTTATCCGCAAGATTCTCGATTGCGAAAATATGACAGCACCTACGCCCAACTCAATTCTGCTGATCTAGTCCGAATCGCCCATCCCGCCGATCTTGTAAAAACTGGTGAATGGCATCTCTGGCAACAAGAATGTTTCCATACCGAGCGATCGCAACCTTTCAAACAAATTTTTCGAGAACTCTATCTTCCTATTCCTACGGAAGAAACTGAACATAAAGGTTCTCGCCGCTATGCTGGACATCAAGTGAATCCCAGACAGGCTTTGGCTTTATTTGGACAGCGTGGCTGGGTGGCGAATAGTTACGATTACGAATCAAGTATCCATCGCATTTTTTATGACCAAGATATTTATGTCTCTGTCGAAACTGATAGGGGTTGGACTACTCCCGCCGAGGTGGAAGGTTTAACTATTGATGCTGTCTACTTCTCACAGCGCAGTCGAGGCAATGCGCTCAAACTCGATCAAGTTCCTGCCATAGTGTTTAGCGAAGTCATGCGCGATCTTGACCTAGTGGTGAGCGTGGCGCATCAAGGCGGGGTCGATCCAGAGGCAAGTGCTTCTACGGTGGAAATGCGATCGGCACTGATTCGGGAAACCAATCGATTATTGAAGTTGACCAATGTCAATTTACAAAATAACTATGCCCTGATCGAAGGTGAACTCGGCAGCTATTCTGTCCATCTTGGCAGTGGTGTGGTACATCGCCAACCAGGGGGCTCCCTTTGTATTGTTCCCGTTCACAGTCAGCATCGAGGTAGATTATTCCTTCCCTTTGCCGACGACGATCCGAAAACTGCGGAAATAATTTCTAAGATTTTATTACTCGCAAAGGACAAAGAAATTAAAGATCCCACGATTTTGCCGCAAATACTTTAAATGTAAATTGCCCGCTATGCGGGCAATTTACATTTTTGGGCTTTAGTCTCTGTTACGCCAAGATACTTACAAGGATTTTGCATATATGCCCTAAAACTTCAGCCATCCAAAAATTTGTTCAGCCGTTAGTTCCAGATTAATTCCATCAAGAACAGGTATTATATCTGCACCTTTAAAAATCTGAATGCGGCGATCGCTAGAAATTAACAAAATATTCTCATCTTTGGGATCAAGCAACCAGCCTAATTCTGTGCCATTCTCGATACAATGCAACAAATTTGCTAAAACCTTGTTTTGCCTTTGATCTGGAGAAAGAATCTCAATCGCCCAATCAGGATAAAGCTTAAAACGGTTAGATACCTGACCAGACTTGTCACGCGGAATTCTCTCCCAGCGAAATACTGATATATCTGGAACGATCGATGCTCCTCCAAAAGTGCAGCGTAGTTCTGGAAAAGCGATCGCCATCTTTTTAAATTGAGCTACTTGGTTAATAGCTTGGCAAAGCGCACCTTGTAATAGGCTATGTTTACCTTGAGGCATAGGTTTTTGAGTGATTTGCCCATTAATAAATTCAGAAGCAGGCTTAGTCTCAGGCAGACTGAGAAACGACTCTAAGCTCGTAGGTTTTGCTGTTATAGTGACCATTCTTCACCCTTTGCGCCATACTACATCTAAACATACCACGTATAAAATCTGGCTTTACACCACAAAAAAGATGAGATGTAGCTTAAAGCACCACATCTTATCTTATAGACTTTTCACGATATGGATACAAGTTGTTCCAATTGAATCTGTGATTGCCAGTGGAGAATGTCTTGAAAGAGCGCACTATAACCCTCAGAATTGGGATGCAATCCATCCTCACATAAGCGATCGCAAATCCAATCTTGTCCGCGCTCTTGCCACAGATCGAATACATCTAAGTAGGGAATATCTCGCACTTGACAAGCTGATTTTGTGATTTCCTTGTAGCGGAATTGATCCTCATGATTGAAATGCATACAACCTAAAAAGGGCATTTTCAACTCATCTACAGGAACCATCCCCACAAACATCACTGGACAGAGGCTCTGAGCTTTGTCCAATAAATTGACAATTTCTAAGGTAAAGCGATCGCAATCCGTCATGTTTCTTCCCAATCGCTTGCCAACTCGTGGTGAATCATTCACCCCAACAGACAAGATCATCAAATCGGGGCGCTTATTGCGAAGTTCTCCCCGCAGCAAAAATTCTTGCTCTAATCTTTGATTGACCATTGCCGCCGTATCGCCGCGTACTCCTAGGTTATAGAGAACATGGCTAGGTTCTGTAGCCATCCATTGTCTCCTTAGTTGCTCAACCCAGCCCCCATTTATAGGATCTCCATAGCCGTAGATTAAACTATCACCAAAAGCTGTAACTTTAAGGGGGTGCGGGGAATGACAAAACAGATTAGCAGGCGTTTTCTGGAGGTTTAAGGTTGTCATCAGGCAAAGCGGTTAGGATACTGAATGAGTTACTTTACAAATCTACATCTAGATTAGCGCAACTAAGTACTTTTACTTAATAGGTCTTTAGCTTGATTTTTGTTTTGTAGCGATCGCCTACATTGCTAAGAAATAAAACCAAAACACAAAGTGGCGCAGCCATTTTGTGTTTTTAAAACCCTTACAGGGTTTGGTTTTTAATTCACAGAAGTGTTGTCACACTTTTGTGAATTGGTATAAAACCAAAAAGAGAGTTGCAGCGCTTTGCGCTGCAACTCTCTTTTTGGTTTTTGGATAAAGTGAATAATTAATGATGTGCGAATTTGCTGTGCATCACCAATTATTCACTTCAAGGGAGTAGGTTCTACGCTACATTCAGATGGTGTTTTAGTGCGATCGCAACCCATGATTTTTTTGATCAACTTACGAAGTTCCAGCGCTTCTTGGTATGTTGGCTGCTCTTGTAGTACTTTCTCAACAGCAAAAAGAGACTCACTATAACGCTTTGCACGGTATAAGGTCGCAGCTAATGCATATTGGGTATCAATTCTTTCAATACCTCCCCATAAAGTGTTTGCTTTTAGAGAGAGAGAATAAGCATTGATCGCTTCTGCATCTCTATTGAGATCGTAGAAAATCACGCCCCGATTGTGCCAGACTTCAGAGAATCCGCCTGATAACTCTATAGCCGTTTGGTATGCTTGCAACGCTTCTTCCTTACGGTTCACTTTCCTCAGTACATTTCCCTTCTTATACCAAGAGGCATAGTCATCAGGTTCGATGGCAATAACCCGATCATAAGCTAATATTGCCTCTGGATAAAGTCCCAAGGCTGTTAATGCATCAGCCTTCCCAAACCAAGCATTGGTATAATCAGGTTTTTGAGTAATCAATTGCTCAAAGGCAATTAACGCTTTTTTGTTTTCGCCTTGATCGAGCAATCGAATGCCATCAATAAAAGCCTCATAGAAATTTTCACTACTCTTGTCTTCAATGAGCTTTATCTGAGGGTTGCTACGCCGAATTTTTTGACCACGCTCAAAAGCTAGAATGGTATCTTGATAGCTTCCTAGTCTTGATTTTGCCTCAGCTTGTCCGTAGTAAACTAAATAGTCTTGAAGGCTGATTAAGTCTTTAGACGCGATGTAGGGAGTATTGGGAGAGAGTAAAACTGCACGACGGTAGGCAGCCCGAGATTCTTCATAGCGTTCTAATCGAAACAACGCTAGTCCCCTAAAAAACCAGACAAAACTATAGTTAGGTTTAATCTTTATAGATTCATCTAAAGAAACGATCGCCTCTTCATAGCGCTTGAGATCAACTAATGCAGTTCCGCGATTAAACCACCACAGATAGTAATCTTCTGCTTTTGATGGAGGCTCTACGCGATCGACAAAAGTCGCCCCTGGACTAATTTGCAATGCCTTATCGTAGGACGCGATCGCCTGATCAAATTTTTTGAGACCAGCCAACGCCAAACCGTGATTGTTCCATAGTTCTGGATCTTTAATTCCGCGTTCATCTTGCAGAGCAATTTCAAAACAATCGAGGGCTTTTTGAAATCGTTTTTGGCCCAAAAAAATGCTGCCTAGTAGTTTGTAATTACCAGGATGCTTAGGATTTGAGCCAATATTACAAGACTGTGTTTGGCTATAAGCTGATTGAGCGGTGAATGCAAAAAAAAATTCTAATGTGCAACCTGATAAAATCAAGCAATAAGTTAATGACCGAAGAATTAAAGAGTGAGAAGCCATAATTTTTATTGTTTGAGCAGATAAATTTTGAGCAGATAAATTTTGATTTGAAGTTTTAGGCTTGTAGAAATTTTACTGAGCAACACGCGGTGCTGGTGGCAGGGGTGGAGATTCCTTTTCAGTAGGAGGCGTATATGCTTCATCAGGAGGCGTATATGTTTCAGCAGGCGTGTTACGAGGGGGATCTACATTCGGCGAGGGAGATGTGACAGATTGAGATGATGGCGCAACAATAGTAGGAGTGGCTAGCTTTTGTTTCGCTTCTTCTGCAATTTCCTTGCCACGCAACTGCCAATAAGGAGTCGGCGAAAGACCTTTGACAATATCGATCGCGATTTGCCATTTTTCATCTTTTGTCGCTCTCTCCGCTTTTTTGATAAGATCACTGTTCTTCTTGATATCTTGCTCCCATTGAGCCAAGAGTTGGTCAGCTTTTGAGCGCATACGACTGTCAAGAGGAATCGCTTGTAACATCGTTTTTGATTCTATCAAACCACCTGTATTTTCATATTTTTCTTTGGCTAAAGAGATTAATTTGTCTACGTCATCATCTGCCTTTCTCTCCTCATCAGTAAGCGCGATCTCACTAGTAAGCGCGATCTCTTTTTCTGTTAATTGATTTGCGGCATTGGCAAGTTCTAAATTTTTATTCGCAATATCCACAGATTTGGATCGTGCATAAAAGTATGCTCCAAATGTACTACTAACAATAACTCCAATACCTAACATTATGGTAAGTAATTTTCGCATTATGTCTTTGGTAGTCGCTTGGGATTGATTTTTAGAAGTATTTGCTTTTCTGTAAATTTGGGTGCTGGAAAAATTTACCTTAAGTTTTTTTGTTCTATGACTATAATTTGATTCTGAATTTAATTGTTCTGAATTCAATGGTTCTGAAGAAGGTGATTCAGGAGACAACGGCAATGGCGACGAAAATTGTCTCGATGAGATGACTTTAAGGAGGGTAGGCGAAAATAACAGTGTGCCATAATCGTTAGTTAGTGAACTGATCGTAGGTTCGGAAGGATTAATAATTGGTTGTAGAGATTTCAGCATTTGTCCTGCATTGACATAGCGCAGGTCAGGCTCATCCAAAAGAGCAATATTTAGAATTTGTGTAAACTTATCACTTACATTGCAAAGCTGTTGCCAATTCCATGTACCGTTTTGTACTTTTAGCGCTTGAGGGGGGAAGCCTGTTAGTAACACTATGATTACTACACCGATCGCATAAATATCGGCTGTGGGTGTAGCTTGTTGCGTTTGCAAAACTTCTGGGGCTAAATAAATTGGATTATTTGTTCCATTAGCACCTAGCAGTATAATCTCCATACTGCTGTAATCATATGCAACTGTATCTAGAGAGATGGAGCCATGTGATTGTTGGCAATCATGCAATTTGCTTAAATGAGGAAGTATTTGCCGCAAGATATCCTTTGCTTCCGCTTCAGAAATTCCTTGCCCCGAAACGGGGGCAAGTAATGTTCGATAAGTTGAATACTGCGGTTGCATAACTTCATCAACTCCAATATTTAGACCTGTTGGGATATTAGCTCAAAAAGTCTTGAAATCTTCTTGCAATAAATGTTTTATAGGGTTTTCGGAAAGCCCCATTAAAGTGCATTCTAGGCAAGCTTTCTAGTGATTTTATCCATTATATCGTAGCAGGTATAGTAATCATGTTATAGCGATCGCTAACCATATTAGGTGCATAAAACCCTAAAAAGCTAATAGCAGAGCTTAGCGCCGCTATTAGCTTTTTAGGGTTTTATATTGGCGATAGTTAATCCCAAAATATCTAAATAATTATGACTGTGAACGGATATTTCTCTTTTATAGCAATGTAATACCAAAACACAAAGTGGCTACGCCACTTTGTGTTTTTAAAACCCTTACAGGGTTTGCTTTTTAATTCACAAAAGTGTGGCAACACTTCTGTGAATTGGTATAAGAGATAGCTAGGACATAAAGCTTACATTGCTATATCTACATTTAGGTAGTTTGGCTCTTTTTATTCTTAGCTTTTTCTGTTTATCGCCTAATATCAATTTTCAAGACAAACCATTGCCGATCGCAAAAAATGCTAACTAAAAATATGGATGGTTGTAGTAGTTGGATTTAATTAATTACAAACCCAAATTTGTAGGGTTGTGCCCCCACTCGGGGGCACAACCCTACAAATTTGGGTGATTTATTTTATACAAGTACTTAAGTCTATTAGATTTAATACCAAAACATAAAGTGGCGCAGCCACTTTGTGTTTTTAAAACCCTTATAGGGTTTGGTTTTTAACTCACAGAAGTGTTGTCACACTTTTGTGAATTGGTATAATGGACTAGATGTAATACATAGTTGTGGAGATTTGGCGTTGACGTTGCCGATCGCATAAATCCTTCAGCGTACAGCCATCCAACACATTAGAAGCTGCCTTTTGCGCTGATTCCCATACCTCATGAATTACCGAAAGAGAAGCACTTTCATTACCCGATTTACTGCTTTTTTCTGCGATCGGATCGTAACCTTCGATGCCACGAATAATTTCTAATAAACTGATTTCCCATGGATCTCGGGCTAGGATGTATCCACCCTTTGCGCCGCGCTGACTTTTGACTAAACCCTGCCGTTTTAAAGTTGCTAGCAACTGCTCTAAATAGCGATCTGGAATATTTTGTTGGTTCGCAATTTGACGAATCTGGAGAGGCTGATCGATATCAAAATGGTTAGCTAGCTCAAGCATAGCCAAGATTGCGTATTCACTCTTTAAAGAAAGTTCCACAGCAGACCGTAATTCTTGTTTAAATACATTTTTCTTAACTGAGTCCTATGATACTACGGTATGTCACTGTAAATTTAGAGCAAATATGCTCTAAGTGCTTTCTTGGGTTTTAGTTTTCTTTCTCGTGTCTATTAAGCGATCGCCAGTCATGATCAACAGGAAAAGAGTTGTTCAAAGCAACGTAAATCTTGTTTTACTGAACTACTGGTCGAATAAATCGACTATTAGCCCTCACATAACAGGCTCCTTCCGATGAATTTCCATCACGAACAGGCATCCAAGGTCTACCATTTTGATCGAGGGGATTTATTAAAACTTCATCAGATCCGCCTCTATAGATTTGTACTTCTAAAAGATCATCAGCTAAATAAGTACGATGTACGGGACTATCTAGACTGGGATCTTGACGACAATTGAGACCGTCAACTATTACCTGCCAGAGCGAACCAGTGCCATATCTAGATGATCTTTTGGCTTGTACGTTAGTTTCATTTCTGTAGTAGTTGCCTTGTCTATCTGGAATGGCAACTTGAGCTTGGACTGCGGTGGCTGGCAATAATGCCACTGGCAGGACAGCGAGCAGCAGCATAGAATGTTTCAGGGAGATAGAAAAAGTATTTAAACAAGTATTCATATTATGAGGAGATTGCGGGATGAGCAGGGTTTATGAACAGTTCTAAAGATGCGATGACTGTAGCTAATTTGACGCAAGCGATTACGCTTTTGTTGCGGGACGAAATTGGCATTGTGCGTGTAACAGGAGAAATATCAGGATTCACGACAGCTGCCTCTGGTCATCGCTATTTTACCCTCAAGGATGAGTCAGCCCAGATCGATTGTGTGATGTGGGCAAGTCGCACTTTATCATTTCGACCAAAAAGTGGAATGCAAGTTGTTATCCAAGGTCGTTTGACAGTTTATGCCCCCCGTGGCAAATATCAGATTGATTGCGATCGCATGACTGCCGCAGGGCAGGGGGATCTCTATCTTGCCTTTGCTGCACTCAAAGAAGCACTCGCTGAGCAGGGATATTTTGACCCAGACCGAAAACGTGGTATTCCTGCTTTTCCGCTCAAAATTGGGGTTGTCACTTCACCGACAGGAGCCGTGATTCAGGATATTCTCAGTACATTAAATAGGCGATCGCCCCATTGCGAGATTTATCTATGTCCCGCGACCGTTCAAGGAGAAAATGCCCCAGAAGAGATTGCGTCAGCCATTAAAGCTTTACAGAATACCGATGCCGATGTGCTAATCGTCGGTCGTGGTGGTGGCTCGATTGAGGATCTTTGGGCGTTTAATACCTTACCTGTTGCCGAAGCAATCTATAATTCGCAAATTCCGATTATTTCCGCTGTTGGACATGAAACCGACTTTACGATCGCGGATTTTGTCGCTGATTTACGCGCAGCCACACCAACGGCAGCAGCAGAACTGGTATCTCAATATGATCGCGATACCCTATGGCAACAGATTATTACTTGGGAAAATCTACTAAATCGCTCTGCCCAACTAGCAATCCAGAATTACGATCAACGACTGAATACGATTACCAATAGTTATGCTTTGCAGAATTTTAGCGATCGCCTGCATGATCGCGCCCAACAGTTAGATGAAGCAGAACGTGAAATGCAAAAGTCTCTCGTTCGTCATTTGCATCAATCCAAAACTAAACTTGACGGTATAACTGCCCATCTGCGATCGCTACATCCACTATCACCATTACAGCGTGGTTTTGCTTTGTTGCGTTCAGGCGATCGCATACTTAGCAATGATGATTCGCTCACTGAATTTGATAAAGTGGAAATCGTGCGACGCGCAGAAATAGCGCATGTCAAGATTGAGAAAGTAATCGATAAAGTATATGACCGAACCGAATAAATCACCAAAGAAACCAAAAGAACCTAAAGATCTACCCTTTGAAGCCCAAATGCAGCGCCTAGAAGAAATTGTGGAAATTCTTGACGATGGGGAAACTGCTCTAGATGAGATGCTTGCCCTCTATGATGAAGGCATGAAGCGATCGCAATATTGCCGTGAATATCTAGAAAAAGCTGAACAGAAAGTTACCCTAATTCAAAGTCAAAAGTAACTAAGAACTCAAGTTCTTGGCTAAAAGGTCAAGTCTGCTGAAGCAGACTGAAGAATAATTCCAATTAGTTAAGTGATGTTACATGGAAGCAAAGATTTGGGCTTGGAGACCAAGCCCTCTTTCACAATTACTCCTCCAAACATTCTGCGATCGCATTCAACTCTGCTATTCCTTTGACTAAACGATCGTGCAAAGCATCGTCAAGTTTGGGATTTTGGAAAGCAACCTCTTGGAACGCGGCTAGCCACTTAGCGATCGGTACATGGCTAACGGCTGTGCGTAGTCCCATATTGGTTAATATCGCAAGATGAAAGCCTGTCATATCTTGATAGGCAAAGCCATAGTAGCCATTGATGAACTCTAGTTTATCGGGTGTATATTCGTGGTACTGATCGAGGGTGATTGGAGTGCGATCAGGCTGGGGTTGGGGGAAGGGTGTTCGGGTCATGGTTTCTGGCTATCCTCGGCTATAAAATCACCAAAATCACCTTTTAGTATAATGACTTTTCAAACATAAACTTTTTCAAAAATATGGCTCATAAAGGGAATAAATCTTTTTTACCTAGCAAAGATTGTGTAGTATGCGGCAAGCCATTTACATGGCGCAAAAAATGGGAAAGGTGTTGGGATGAGGTTAAATATTGTAGCGATCGCTGTCGCAAACAAAATGGGAATAGTTAAAATAATAATTTAAACATTTAGGACAGGTGGCGCAAAGCGCCGCCTATCCTGATCTTTGCAAAGCTATTGAGGACTGGAGATCAATGTCTTAGGGTTATGAAAAAATTTCTGCTCTCATGCTTGTTTTTTGTGGGTTTATTTTGGGCGCTCTCAACCTATCAAGGGTTGGCAGTCCAAGGTAAATATGACTCAATGGTATTGAACTTTCGTGATAACTTATCCCCCGCTCAAGTCGAGCGCGAACTAAAGGCGATCGCTGCAAAATATGGAATTGAGCCAAAATTTAATAGCCCCTTTTCTAAATCCGAAAACCTGTATGTGGTCAAAGGCGATGCTCAAGTCCTCGAAAAGCTCAAACAGTCAGAAGAACTTCGCAACTTGACCGAATATGTCGAAGCCAATTATGTCTATTCGATGGAATTTATCGGTGACTCCACTCCCAATGATCCGATGTATAAGGAGCAGTGGAATTTAAAAGCGATCGAAGTGGAAAAGGCTTGGCAAAAAACTAAAGGTAAGGGAATCACAGTTGCTGTCATCGATACGGGCGTAAGCAAAGTTGAAGACCTCAAAAACACTAATTTTGTCAAAGGATACGACTTTGTTAATGATCGCGAAGATGCGAGTGATGACAATGGGCATGGAACTCACGTCGCTGGTACGATCGCCCAATCGACGAATAATAATTTTGGGGTAGCTGGCATTGCCTACGAAGCGAACATCATGCCGCTCAAAGTGCTGTCAGGTTCAGGTGGTGGCACAGTTTCCGATATTGCCGAAGCGATTATCTTTGCAGCTGACAATGGCGCAAATGTGATCAATATGAGCCTTGGTGGTGGCGGCGAAAGCAAACTTATGCAAGATGCGATCGACTATGCCTATAAAAAAGGTGTGGTAATCGTGGCAGCGGCGGGTAATTCCAATCGTAATGCAGCTTTTTATCCAGCCCGCTATCCCAAAGTAATCGCTGTATCAGCTACAGGTTCGACAGGCGAAAAAGCCCCTTATTCTAATTACGGCGCTGGTATCGATGTGGCGGCTCCAGGTGGTGCGATCACAAGGGGTAAAAACGGCGAGAAAGGTGATGATTCGGGTGGTATTTTGCAAAACACAATTGATCCGAAAACGAAGCAATCCGTATTTAGTTCTTTCCAAGGAACAAGTATGGCATCTCCTCACGTTGCGGGTGTCGTCGCTTTGATCGAAGCTTCGGGCGTGAAAGATCCTGAGAAAGTGTTTCAAATCCTCAAACAGTCTTCGCGCAAAGTTACCGATGATACGCTTAACTATTATGGTGCTGGACATTTGAATGCGGCGGCAGCAGTAAATCTTGCGTCACAGGGGCAATTGGGAATTCCCGATTTCTTGCGCTGGGCGCGGGACAATGGATACTTGAGTCCCAGATTTTGGGTTGATGGCGGTGCGATCGCACTTATTCCCAAACTAATTATGATGATTGGTTCCTATCTATTGGCATGGCTACTTAATCGCTGGTTCCCATTCCGTTGGAATTGGTCATTTACTAATGGCGTTTTCTTTGGCGGTGCAGGTTTATTCTTTTTACGAGGTTTCTATCTATTTGATATTACCCAACTTCCCTTTCGTATTGCGGGGAGTTCTCTCCCTGAATTAGGCAATGCTTTTTCTAATACAAATGCACTGAATCCAATTACCGCAAGTGTGCTTGTACCGCTTGGTTTATTGCTGGTTCTGTTAGGACATCCACAATGGAAATGGTTTGCGATTGGTTCAGCGATCGGCACTTCCGCTTGCTTAGCAACTAGTGCGGTACTTGCTCCACAAATGATGTGGATTGGCAGTGGAATGCCTGCGATCGCATTTCTCAGCGTTAACTCGCTACTTTGTTTTGGTTTTGCCTATCTATCGATTAAATCAGAAACTTCTAGCATATAGAGTAAGGCGCTCAACCATAACCCAAAAAGGAAAGGCGGCGCTTCGCGCCGCCTTTCCTTTTTGGGTTATGATTGTTTGAAAACTACTACAGTATATGAATATCCAAATTGTCGGAACCGTAGAATATATCGATATTGGTACAGGGGCTTGGGCGATTGTTACCGATACTGACGAGCAATATGAGATTTGGCAACCTGCACCTGAAGAGATTATGCAAGAGGGATTGAAAGTTACGGTTAATGCCAAAGTCCGAGATGATATTTTCACAATGGCAGTGATCGGTGATGTTATAGAAATTGAAGATTTTCAAAGATTAGGATAGACAGTGCGTAGAATCATTTATTCTAATTTTGCAAGTAGTTTATGCGAGGTTACAATGTCAAATAGCAACAGGTATCAGAATCTACATCCGCATAACTTGAATTTTGCAATCTTGGGCGCGATCGCTTCACTTGCCATGACGCTCTCTGCGGTTGGTGTTTGGGAGACGTTACAACCAGTCCAAGCTTTTGAAAATACAAGTGTCATCACAAAACAAAAACAGGCTGACGTAAAGGTTGTTAAAATTGCAGGAACCTATAAAACTGTTTTTACGCCTGAGTTTTTAGCCAATGCAAAAAAACAAGGCTTGGCATCAATTTCAGGTGTATGGACGATCAAACCCAATGGCTCATTTGAAGCTGTTATCGACGCTACTTCTACTAGTGGCAAAAAACAGACCATCAGGACAACAGGAAAAGTTTCGATCAAGAATGGAAAAGTCTTGTCTCAAGTTGAAACCCTAAATGGGAAAAAACCTGCTCAACTTCCTCCTACTCAGTCCTACACATTATTAGCAGATGGAAAAACTCTACAAGCTGACGAGCAACCTGTGAAACTCGTAAAGCAATAAATTTTAAAAATTTATTGCTTTACGAGTTTCACCATAATAAATCCTTGGGAAGCGTTGCAAAGCAACACTTCCCAAGGATTTATTTGTTTGTGTTTGAGCGCAAAGCGCTGTAATTTATGGAATCAGATCGAGAAACATACCTGCGATCGCAGTTTCAGCAGCGTCGCAAATACCGCGTTCGGTAATTAAACCTGTAACTAGTCTGGCAGGAGTAATATCAAATCCATAATTTAAAGCCGTAGTTTCCAAAGGAGCGACCCGCACCTTCCCAATATTGCCATCATCTTGTAGCCCTTGCATATAGAGCACCTCATCCTCACTGCGAGTCTCGATCGCAATCTCTTTGACTCCATCAGCGATTTGCATATCAAAAGTGGAACTTGGCAAGGCTACATAAAAAGGAACATTATTGTCAAATGCTGCGAGAGCTTTGAGATATGTACCAATCTTATTGGCAACATCACCGCTACGGGTGGTGCGATCGGTTCCCACAATGCAAAGATCAACTTTGCCATATTGCATTAACAATCCGCCCGTATTGTCAGCAATCAGCGTATGCGGGATTTTCGATTGTCCAAGTTCCCATGCTGTCAAATTTGCGCCTTGATTGCGTGGACGGGTTTCATCAACCCATACATGAATATTCAGCCCGCGATCGCTAGCTTCATAAATTGGCGCTAAGGCGCTGCCGCGATCGACAATCGCTAACCATCCCGCATTGCAATGGGTAAGAATATTTACAGGTTCGCCCTTGGGCTTAGTCTTGGCGATCGCCTCAATTAGTTCACAGCCAAATTTGCCAATATTGCGTGTGCCAATTACATCTTCATCGGCAATAGCGATCGCTTCTTTAAGAGCAATTTCTACCAAATCCTGATTTGCGGATGCTTTTTCTAATACCGCAATCATGCGATCGACTGCCCACATCAGATTTACGGCGGTTGGACGAGCACGACGGATCACGGCTGAGAGAGCCTTAATCTTGTCGCGATCGCCGTTACTTTCTCTAGCGGCTAAATACACCCCAAAAGCGGCGACATTCCCAATTACGCCAGCACCGCGCACAGTCATATCCTGAATCGCAAGGGTAGCATCGGCACTAGTTTTCAGGGTCTTAGTTACTGAACGAAATGGAAGTTGAGTCTGGTCAATCACTACCAGATCACCAGCTTCTAACCAAAATGCTTTATAGGTAGAATTCATAATTTCGCCTCGGATATCCTCGGACAATAGCGCTATCTTTCCTCAATCATGCTCTAAGTCTATCTCTAGAGCAAATTTATTCTGTTACAAAAACGATTAAACCCCAAGGGCGAGGCGTAAATGCGAAGCAGTGTCTCGCCTTTAAGTGCCTTGGCATAATTAAAAAAAACAGAGCCAAAATTTGTACTGCCCGTTGTACAGGTGAGACAGATTCTGGCTTTTTATATTTAATTGTGCCTAACTAATTAAATAACATATTAAATAACATATTAAATTACTTGAAACCTTGGATTGTTTTTTAGAAAATTCGTATCAAAACATTGTGCCCATTTTAAAAATTTATCATCAATAATTTCGGTTTGCGGCCCGATCAGTAATGCTAAATAATTTCCATGTTGTTTGACTACAATTGCAGTGTATTCCTTTCCATGAATTACTGCATGGGTAAAATTTTCCACAGGTAAAGAAGCTGCTAACAATGACTTTAGTCCTAGCGCTTGGAAAATTGGTTGTACCCAAATGAGGCTTTGACTACCATCTACAAGCGTGTAATATTCCTTAGGAAGCCCGCTTAAGTCAAAAGTTGCCGCTCCTAATGTATAAGTTTCAAATTTAGTTTCTTCTAAGGTTGTCATAGTTATTGAGGCGAGTGATTCGCTCATTTCATTTGATTGATGAATATTGAGCAATAATAAAGACTTCTTGTTTAATTGGTTTTATATGAATTATGCAAGAACTAGTTTTTTGTGACAGGGTAAAGCCGCACTACAAAAAACTAGTTCTTGCTAGCCCCCTATCTTATTAATTAAAAAGTATGTTTGCATTTCTCCCTTACCTTTAATCATAATCTTTCCACGATCTGTAAAGTTATATTTGTTTTTTAAAATTGTGTAGGTCGAGTCAGAGACTTGAATATGGTCAGGCATTCCATGAGACTCCATCCTGCTCGCGACATTAACGGCATCTCCCCACAGATCATAGATAAATTTCTTGATTCCGATTACCCCAGCCACAACTGGCCCAGTATTTATGCCAACGCGAATTTTGAAAGGCTCACCGAGATCACTCGCAAATTTACCAATCACATCTTGCATATTCAAAGCCATATCGGCGATCGCCTCTGCATGATCGGGACGATACATGGGTAGTCCTCCCACCACCATATAGGCATCACCAATGGTTTTAATTTTTTCTAGGCCATATTTTTCAGCTAAACCATCAAATTCAGAAAAAATTTCATTCAGCAAGCAAACCAATTTAACTGGTGGAACCTTTGCCGAGAGCTCTGTAAAACTAACAATATCCGCAAATAAAACTGTAGCTTCGCTAAAGCCATCAGCAATAATCTTTTCTCCTAGCTTTAGACGATCAGCGATCGCATAGGGCAGAATATTTAACAGCAGATTTTCAGAAGTATCCTTTTCCTGCTGAATCAGGGCTTCAGCGCGTTTGCGTTCTGATATCTCTTTGATAATCCGTACATACATCTGACTAAAAGCTGTCATGACATCGCCCACTTCATCGGTTCGCGATGTCACCATTGAATGAAATTGCAAATTCATTTGATCTTGACTGATCGAGTCGGCAACCAGTTCTAAATCTTCGCGCAATTTCAAGATGGGTAAAATCACGATCGCCCCCAAAATCACCAAAGTACTTGCCGTTACAAAGAGGGAAATAATGGCAACTAAACCAATAATCCGCCATACATAATTAACTAGTTCTTGCTGAATAAACTCGACATTGTGGCGAATTATTAATATGTATTCACTGCCAAGCTGTTTGCCATTCCATGCGACATCGTAGCGATTGCCATTGGCACTGCGAAACCGAGCGATTGGCTGATCGCGCACATCGGTAGAGGTTAGGGTTGGGACTTCGCCCATTTGAGTAAGGCGTTGACCTTTGGCATTTTCTACTGCCCATCCTGTGACATTCGTTTCTCGCTTGATTGATTTTGCTAAATCTGCGAATTCAGCCTCTGTTTGCATAGATTTAGAGGTTTGCAAAAAAAATCTCGCTTGAATAGCTGAGACATTTTCTACTTGATCGATCAATTCTTGTTCACGCCGAAAATACGACGGAACCAGAAGAATCGCCTCGATAACAACAATGCTGACAAAGATCCAAAAGGCAATTCGTCGCGATAGTTTTGCTTTTGCTAAGCTCAGCAGCGCTTGCGATCGCTCTTCCATGAGTTCTCCATGCTACTGACTTTATTCAACTGTAGCAACGCTACCATAGCAACCGTCATAGTGCTTAAGTAAACAAAATAGTCATTCGCGATCCTTTTGTTTTCAGGTAAGAGTCCAATCTTCAGTTAGTAAGGAATGAAAAATAAATAACTTGTGCAAATTAGGATAAGCTCAGACAAAGAGAAAAAAGGAATAATTTTGGGTTATTACAGCGAAGA